>DATBHQ010000088.1:0-2575 GCA_036557385.1 Solirubrobacterales bacterium
CTCCTCGCGCGAGCGCGAGATCGGCGACGTGATCGCGGACGCGATCGAGAAGGTCGGCAAGGACGGCGTCGTGAACGTCGAGGAGGGCCAGACCTTCGGCCTCGAGCTCGAGTTCACCGAGGGCATGCAGTTCGACAAGGGGTACCTGTCGCCCTACATGATCACGGACGCGGAGCGGATGGAGGCGGTCCTCGACGATCCCTACGTCCTGATCGCGAACCAGAAGCTCGGCGGGATCAAGGATCTCCTCCCGCTGCTCGAGCAGGTGATCCAGGCCGGCAAGCCGCTGCTGATCGTGGCGGAGGACGTCGAGGGCGAGTCGCTCGCGACGATCGTCGTCAACAAGCTGCGCGGCACGTTCCAGGCCGTCGCTGTCAAGGCGCCCGGCTTCGGCGACCGCCGGAAGCGGATGCTCGAGGACATCGCCATCCTCACCGGCGGCGAGGTGATCACCGAGGAGATGGGCCTCAAGCTCGAGAACACGAAGCTCTCGCAGCTCGGCCGCGCCCGCAAGGTCGTCGTCGACAAGGACTCGACCACGATCATCGACGGCGCCGGCGATTCCGAGGGGATCAAGGCCCGCATCAAGCAGCTGAAGGCCGAGATCGAGACGACCGACTCCGACTTCGACCGCGAGAAGCTCCAGGAGCGGCTCGCCAAGCTGTCCGGAGGCGTCGCCGTCGTGAAGGTCGGCGCGGCCACCGAGACGGAGATGAAGGAGAAGAAGCACCGCGTCGAGGACGCTCTCCAGGCCACCCGCGCGGCCCTCGAGGAGGGCATCGTCCCGGGCGGCGGCGTCGCGCTGCTGAACGCGGCCGAGGCCGTGAAGACGACCGGCGAGGACCTCGAGGGCGACGAGCGGACCGGCGCGCAGATCATCCTGCGCGCGCTCGAAGAGCCGCTCCGTCAGCTGGCCACGAACGCGGGTCTCGAGGGCTCCGTCGTCGTCAACCAGGTCCGCTCGGCGAAGCCGGGCAAAGGCCTGAACGTCGACTCGGGCGAAGTCGAGGATCTCGTCAAGGGCGGCATCATCGATCCGACGATGGTGACGCGCTCGGCGCTCCAGAACGCGGCCTCGATCGCGAAGAACATCCTGACGACAGAGGCGATCGTCGCCGAGGCGCCGGAGAAGGAGAAGGCCGGTGCGGGCGCCATGCCCGACATGTCGGGGATGATGTAGGGACCGCGGGGGAAACCATGTTTCCCCCGCGAGCCCCCTTCTTCTTGCCGCGGTGGGCGACTGCCTCGGCGATTCGAGGAGGAGGCTCCGGGTCAGCAGTTCGGTCTAGCGAGGGTGCCGGCGAAGCCGGCACCCTCGTCTTCTTGGGGCCTAGTGCGGCCTCTCGTAACGTTGCACTTGAAACTGGTTCAGTGTTCAGGCGGCGAGTTTGAGCGTTGGCCGTGTCTTCGCGGCTCGGCGTTGGCGGCGGTCGGCGGCCTCGCGCTTGCGTCGCTCGCGTTCGATCGGGCTGTTGCGGTGGCGGACGTGGGTGGCGAGCGCGAAGCCGAGGGCGTCCCAGTCGAGGTAGTCGGCGTTCTTGCAGACGAACTCGTCGATTGTGCCGAAGGTGCTCTCGATCCGGTTCAGGTAGCTGGCGTAGGTCGGGGTCGGTACCAGCTCGATGTTGTTCGCCGCCGCGTAGGTGCGGATCGCCGGTGTCCAGTGGCAGGAGAGCCCGTCCTGGATCCAGTAGATGCGCAGCCGTGCCGGGTAGGCGAGCCGGATCATCCTCATGAAGGCGAGCGTCGAGGCGCCGTCCCGGCGCGGCCGCGACCGGATCCGCAGGTAGTCGGCGTGGACGTCGAGCGCGCCGACCAGGTAGCGGATCCCCTGGCGGCGGTTGTAGGTGGCGCGATGCCGCTCCGGCAGGCCACGCGGCGCCCAGCCGTGGCCATGCCGGGGGCAGAGGCTCTCCGGCCCCTTCTCGTCAAAACTGATCACGACGCCGTTTCTGGGCTGCTCGCGATGGAGAGCGAGGATCCGCGCCGCCTTCTGGGCGTAGTCGGGGTCGGGGCTCTGTTTCCAGCTGCGGGTGCGCTGCAGCGCGATCCCGTTGCGGGCGAGGATCCGGCCCAAATGCGCGGGCGAGACCTCGAGCTGCTCCCGCTCGCGCAGGTGACGCGAGAGCTTGGCAAGGCTCCAGCGCGTGTAGGGCACCCCGAGCGCGTCGGGACGGGCACCGGCGATCGCGACGATCCGCTGCTCGTCGTCAGTCGAGATCCGGCGGGGTCGCCCGCCCCCGAAACGAGGGCGCAACGACTCGAACCCATGCTCGTTGAACTCGTGGATCACCCGGCGCACGTGCGACTCATCGGTCATCCACATCCGCGCGATCTGCGGCACGCTCATCAACGTGTTCGAGGCAAGCAAGATCGACGCCCGCTGCCTCGTCGAAGCCACCTTCGACCGCTTCGAAAGCTGCTTCAGCCGCTGCCCCTCATGCGGGGCAAGCTCACGAACGAACACCTCCGGGGGACGCATCGACACCTCCCTTGGTCGCATGCATCCCGATTCGACACCACCGCCAAAGGTCCCACCAAGTTTCCGGTGAAACCTTTGGATAGGCCGCACTAG
>DATBHQ010000089.1:0-5067 GCA_036557385.1 Solirubrobacterales bacterium
ACGGCGCCCGGCGGCTCCTACAGCGGCCAGCTCACGATCGCGGCGGAGAACGACGTGATCGTCGACAACAACATCCGGCGCACGAGCAGCTCGGCGGACCTCCTCGGCCTGATCGCTAACAACTTCATCCGCGTGGAGCACCCGGTCTGCGAGAGCACGAACATGGATTGCTCGGGCGGGACCGTCACCGAGGAGTCGGCGAAGGGAGACTGCGACGCCGACAACGACGGCCGCAGGGCCGTGAACGGCAACGGCTCGACCCAGGACATCACGATCGACGCGGCGCTGCTCGCGATCGACCACTCCTTCATCGTCGATCACTACGACTGCGGCAGCGAGCTCGGCACCCTGACCGTCAACGGGGCGATCTCGCAGAAGTTCCGAGGCGCGGTCGGGACCACGGGCGGCACCGGCTACATCAAGGACTACAACTACGACGACCGCCTGCGCTTCCAGGAGCCGCCGCACTTCTTCGATCCGGTGCAGTCGGCCTGGCACGTCCAGCGGGAGACCCTGGGCTAGCGATGTTCCCCCTCGCCTCACTCGCGTTCGTCGGTGGGATGGTCACCGGCAGCTTCGTCGGCGTCGTGGCCCACCGGCTCCCGCGCGGTCTCTCGATCGTCGGGCCGAGGTCGGTCTGCGACAGCTGCGGCACGCAGATCGCGGCGTACGACAACGTGCCGGTCTTCTCCTGGCTGCTGCTGCGGGGGAGATGCCGGAGCTGCCACGCGCGAATTCCCGTTCTCTATCCGCTGGTGGAGCTCGCGGTCGGCGTCGCGTTCGCGGCGACGGCGATCGTCCTCCGCCACGATCCGGCGCAGCTCGCGCTCGGGCTGGTGTTCGTCGCGATGCTCGCCGCGATCACGCTCACCGACCTCGAGCGACGGGTGATCCCCAACCTGATCCTGCTCGCCGGGGCGGTCGCCGCGGTCGCACTGGTGGTGGCCACGGATCCGGCCAGCCTCGCCGAGCGGGCGATCGCCGCGGCGGCGGCCGGCGGCGGGCTGCTGCTGATCGCCGTCGCCTACCCGCGCGGCATGGGAATGGGAGACGTGAAGCTGGCCGCCGTGATGGGCCTCTACCTGGGGGCCGCGGTGGCGCCCGCGATCCTGATTGCCGTCCTGGTTGGGACCTGCGTCGGCCTGGGCGTCATGCTGCGCCCGGGCTCCGCCGGGCGGAAGACGGCCGTCCCCTTCGGCCCCTTCCTCGCCCTGGGCGGGGTGATCGCGCTGCTCGCGGGCGATCAGCTGATCGATGCCTACCTGAACGCGTTCGTCCGCTAGATGCGCGGTTCATCAGTCTTCGGTATGCGGCTCGGGGGCACTCCGGCCGATGGGAGAGGAGGCGCGAGGAGCGCCCTGCCCAATGAAGATCTCCGGACTCTCGACACGCAAGAAGGCGTCTTCCGTCGGCCTGGACATCACCTCCGAGAGCATCGCCGCCACGGAGGTGCAGGACGACGGCTCCGTCGGTCGCACCGCGATCACCCCGCTTCAGCCGGGCGTGGTCAAGGAGGGTGACCTCGTCAATCGCGAGGTGCTCTCCGATGCGCTCAAGGACCTGTTCAGCCGGCACAAGCTGAGCAAGAGCGTCAGGGTCGGGGTGGCGAACCAGCGCGTGGTCGTCCGCAGTCTCCAGCTCCCCCTGATCGAGGACGAGAGCGAGCTCGACAACGCCATCCGCTTCCGCGCCCAGGAGGCCATCCCGATGCCGCTCGAGCAGGCGGTCCTCGACCACCAGGTCGTCGCGAAGCGCGACGGCGGGGACGGCAACAAGGTCATGGACGTGCTGGCGGTGGCGGCTCGCCGCGACATGGTGACCGGCATCCTCGAGGCCGTCCGCGGGGCGGGCCTGCAGCCGGTGGGGATCGACCTGTCCGCCTTCGGCATGATCCGCGCGCTGAAGAGCGGCTCGGCGCCCGAGTCGGTGGCTACGGGCGAGATGCCTGTGCCGACGAGCCTCTACTGCCATCTCGGCGACGTCACCAACCTGGCCGTCGCCCGAGGCAACGACTGTCTCTTCGCCCGAGTCAGCCCGTACGGCATCGACACCATCGCCGATCGGCTCGCCAACCGCCGCGGCGTCGCGATCGACGAGGCCCGAGAGCTGATCATGGAGGTCGGCCTCGAGGAGGATGTCGAGCTCTTCAGCCAGGACGGCGCCGACATCGCCCGCGAGATGCTCGAGGAGGGCGCGACGAAGCTCGCCGAGGAGCTGCGGATGTCGATGGACTTCTATGGCGCCCAGGAGGGCGTCACGCCGGTCGATCGGGTCGTGCTCTGCGGCCCCGGGAGCACCATCCCGGGACTGCCCGAGCGGATCCAGGCCGGCCTCACCCTCGGCGTGTCGGTGGACCTTCCCGCCGCCCTGGCGCACCTCGACGAAGAGGATGCCGCGCGGCTCACCGTCTCCTACGGCCTCGCGCTCGAGGAGTAGCCGGTGCGCCCCGTCAACCTCATTCCCCAGGACGAGCGCCGCGGTGACCGCGCCGCGATGCGCACCGGCGTCTTCTCCTACGTGCTGCTCGGCGCCCTGGCGGTGGCGGTTCTGGCCGTCGCCGCGCTCGGGCTGACGAGCAAGCAGCTCTCCGACCGGAAGTCGGAGGTCGCGGAGCTCCAGCAGCAGCAGCAGGCCGCGGAGGCGAAGGCCCAGAGCCTCGAGGCGTTCACGAACTTCCGGGCCGCCCAGGAGGCCCGCTCCTCGACCATCGTCAGCCTCGCCCAGAGCCGCTTCGATTGGCAGCGGGTCCTGAACGAGTTCGCTCGGGTGATCCCGTCCAACGTCTGGCTCGTCCAGCTGGCCGGCACGGCCGATCCGACGGTGGCGGTGGACGGCGGCATCGACGTCCAGGGCAGGGACTCGGTTACGGGTCCCGCGCTGGAGATGCAGGGCTGCGCGCCGAGCCAGGACGCGGTCGCGGGCCTCATCTCGAACCTCCAGGAGATCGACGGCGTCACGCGCGTCGGCCTCGACTCCTCGGAGAAGTCCGACGACCCGCAGAGCACGGCGGCGACGCCGGCGCCGACGGCCGGTGACTCAGCCGCCGCGAACACCGACTGCCGTACGCGGGACTTCATTTTCCAGTTCAAGATCCTGGTGGCCTTCGACAACGTCCCGGCGCCGGCCTCAGCCACCACGGCTCCCACCGTGCCGCCCGGCGTGCCGACCTCCGGCGGCTCGCAGCTCACCTCGTCCACCTCGGCGTCCGGGAGCGGAGGCTGAGATGAGGGCGAACGAGCGCATGATCTTCGTCGGGGTCGCGATCGTCGCGCTTGCGATCGGCTTCTACCTGCTGGTCCTCGGGCCGAAGCGCGAGAAGGCCGGCGAGCTCAAGGATCAGATCAACACTCTTCATGGGTCCATCACGGCCGCCGAGCAGCAGGCGAGCTACGGTGAGCAGGCCCGTAAGGACTTCCCCAGGTACTACGGCCGGATGGTGGTTCTCGGCAAGGCCGTACCGGCGGAGGCCGACACCGCTTCACTGCTGGTGCAGCTGAACTCCGTCTCGCACCAGACGAAGGTCGACCTCCGTTCGATCGCCCTGAGCCAGGGCGGCTCCGGGTCCGGCACGACAACCGGGTCCACCGCGCCGAGCCCGCCGACCTCGCCGACCGGGACCGCCTCGGGGACCGCATCCACTGCCAGCACGGCCAGTTCGGCGACGCCGACGAGCACCACCTCTTCCTCGACGGCGTCGACGTCGAGCGGCACGGAATCGACCGGCGCCGCGACGAGCGCGACGCCCGCGCCGGCGACGGAGGCATCGGCGGCCTCCCTGCCCCTCGGATCCGTCGTCGGGCCGGCCGGGCTTCCCACGCTGCCGTACACCCTCGATCTCTGGGGCAGCTACTTCGACGTCTCCAACTTCATCGGCAAGGTCGACGGGCTCGTCGAGCCGGTCGGGTCGGGCACGCAGCTCTCCCCCGACGGGCGGCTGCTCACGATCGGGGGCTTCAGCCTCCAGGTGATGGGCACCGGCTCATCGCCTCGTCTGAAGGCCAACTTCGTCCTCAACGCCTACTCCACGGGCGACCAGGGCCTGACCCTCGGAGCATCGCCCTCGGCGCCGGCTCCGGTCAGCCCCGGTGAGACCCAGGTTCAGCCCGCGAGCGCGGTGGTGGCCAAGTGAAGGCCTGGAAGCTGCGCAAGTTCGCCGGGGACGTGGTCTACGACCTGCGGCAGAAGAACCTGCTGCTGCCGGCCATCGCGCTGTTGGTCGCGCTCGTGGCCGTGCCGGTCCTGATCGGGAGGTCCGGCTCGGATGGGTCCGCGGTCTCCACCGGCTTCGGGTCACAGGGCTTCTCGCAGAGCTCGCCCGAGGCCGAGAACGCCGTCGTCGCGTATCACCCGGGCGTCCGCAACTTCAAGAAGCGGCTCAGCCACCTCAGCTCGAAGGACCCGTTCGTCCAGCAGTACACGAACAGTCCCGCGCCGTCGGACTCGCCGGGCACGGACGCGCTGGCTCAGGCGCTCGGCGACTCGACGAGCAGCGGCAGCACGGGCGTCGGCGGCGGCAGCACCGGAGGTGGGGGCACCGGCGGCGGTGGCGATAACTCCGGCAAGGTCGTGAAGACGCACAAGACCACGTACTTCTGGTGGGAGTCCGACATCCAGGTCGGCGAGTCCGGCACGCAGCTCACCACGATGAACGACGTCAAGCCCTTTCAGTTCCTGCCCAGCCCGGACAGGCCCGTGCTCACCTACATCGGCACGGTGAGCGGCAGCCAGGCGGTCTTCCTCGTCTCGAAGGACGTGTCGGGAGTGGGCGGCGAGGGGACCTGCTTCCCGAGCGTGGACGCCTGCCAGCTGCTCGGCCTGAACGCGGGCAAGGGCGCCGACCTGATCTACGGGCCGGACGGCAAGACCTACCACGTCCAGGTGCTGCGGGTGCGCCGCGTCACGGGCTCCAAGCCGCCCGGCTTCTGAGCCGCGGCCAGCGCTTCACAAAGTAAAGCTATGCCGCTATCCTGGCGGGGCGATGGACCGTGAATGTCCCGTCTGCCGGACGGCGGAGGTCATCTCCGGCAAGTGGACCCTCCTCATCATCCGCGACCTGGCCGATGACTC
>DATBHQ010000090.1:0-13476 GCA_036557385.1 Solirubrobacterales bacterium
AGCGTGTCCGCGAGGCGGCCGACAAGCTGGAGAAGATCGTCGCCGACGACCTCTGGCCGCTGCCGAAGTACGCGGAGATGCTCTTCATCCGCTAAGACACGCCGGATCGCCGACGACGTACAGATCCGCGAGGCGGAGCTCGCCGACCACGGCTGGGTGATCGAGCGCCATGCCTACCTGTTCGAGGACGAGGGGGGCTGGGGCCGCCCCTTCATCGCGATGATCGCGCGCCTGGTCGCCGATTACCTGGAGGACCCGGACCCCGAGCTGGAGGCCGCCTGGGTGGCCGAGCTCCGCGGGCAGCGGGTCGGCTCCGTCTACTGCGTGCGGCGCTCGGACGAGGTCGCGCAGCTGCGCCTGCTCTTCGTCGACTCCGCGGCGCGGGGCCATCGGGCCGGTTCCAAGCTCGTCGAGCGCTGCATCGAGTTCGCGCGCGAGCGCGGCTACCGGCGGATGATGCTCTCGACGGTCAGCCCCCTGGAGAGCGCCAGGCGGATCTACGAAGCCGCGGGATTCAGGCAGACGAAGGAGGAGCCTGACCCCGCCTTCCCGGAGGGAACGACGGCCCAGGAGATGTGGCTGGAGCTGTAGTGCGCCGCTTCGAGCCCTGCTCGCCGATAAGGGTCAGCGCGATCGTGCCGCCGAGCAGCAGGATGCCGCCCGCGACCCCCATCGCGATGCGGATGCCGGCGATCGCGCCGATCAGCGCGACACCGATCGCGCCCCCGGCCTGCCGCGCCGTGTTGTTGACGGCGGCGGCCATGCCGGCGCGTGGCGCGGGCACCGCGGCGGTTGCGCCCGAGACCAGCGCCGGAGTTGCGATCCCCAAGCCGACGCCGGCGACGCCGAGCGCAATCAGCGCGATCGCGCCGGCCTGGCTCGGCAGAAGCGCGACGAAGACGAATGAGACCCCGGTGAGGCCCAGGCCGAGGCCGGCGGGAAGCCGGGGGCCAAGGCGCTGGGCGATGCCCCCTCCGAGGACCGCGAAAACGGCGAGGGTCCCGGTCCAGGGCAGGATGTGAAGCCCGGTCTGGATCGGCGACTCCCCCTCCCCCTGCTGCAGGTAGATGCTGAAGGCGAAGAGAGCGCCGACGGTGCCAAGGTTCATCAAGCCGCTGCCGGCGTTCGCGGCGGAGAAGGTGCGGTCGCGGAAGTAGCCGAGCTGGAGCATCGGATCACGGCGGCGGAGCTCGGTGCGGACGAAGGCGACCGCGCAGAGGATCGCGGCCACCAGCGCCAGGAGGACGGCCGGCGAGACCCAGCCGAGCCGCCCGCCCTCGATCAGGAAGAAGACGATCCCGGCCAGCGCTCCCATCGCGAGCAGCTGCCCGCGCAGGTCGATAGACCGCTCGCTCGGATCCGATGACTCCTCGACCAGCGCCACCGTGAGCGCCAGGGCGACCGCGACCAGGGGGACGTTGAGCCAGAAGATCGCTCGCCAGTCGATCGCGTCGACCAGGATTCCGCCGGCGAGCGGCCCGGCGACGAGGGCGAGGGAGCCGAGCGCCGCCCAGATGCCGATCGCCTTGGTGCGCTCCTCGCTCTCGGCGAAGGCATGGTTGATGATCGCCAGCGAGGTCGGCAGGATCGCCGCCGCGCCGATCCCCTGGAGCGCGCGGGCCCCCACCAGAACGGCGACGCTCGGCGCGAGCGCGCAGACCACCGATGAGGCGCCGAAGGCGAGCAATCCCCCGATGAAGATGCGGCGCCGCCCCAGGAGGTCACCGATGTCGCCGGCGGAGAGCATCACGCTGGCGAGCACGAGCGCGTAGCCGTCCACCACCCACTGCAGCCCGTCGCGGCTCGTCCCCAGGTCGGAAGCCATGCTCCCCAGGGCGACGTTCACGACCGTGACGTCGAGGAGCACGAAGAAGTAGCCCAGGCAGACGGGACCGAGAGCCGCCCAGGCAGCGCGAGACCTCATGCGTTTCCGTTACCACCTGCGGCCCGGCCTCAATCAGCGCTCTTTGCGCCGAAATCCCCGGGCGCTACCCAGTTTTCACAACAGACTTCCGTCCAATCGCTAATAGTCAGTACCGCCGCCTCCCGATAACTGATGGTGCATGGAGGCAAGCCGCGATCGCCTCATGGCGATCATCAAGACCCAGAGTGAGATCGCCGCATCGGATCTCGATACCGACCAGGTGATGCACCTGGTGGCCAGCCGCGCACAGGAGATCACCGGCGCGACCTCCTCCGTGATCGAGCTGCCCGAGGGCGACGAGATGGTCTACGCCGTGACCTCCGGCGAGGCCACCCCCTACCTCGGCATCCGCATGGACCGGCGCAGCACGCTCTCCGGCCTGGCCCTCGACCGGGATCAGGTCCTCTACTGCGAGGACACCGAGATCGACCCCCGCGTCGATCGCCGGGCCTCCAGGAGGGTCAATCTCCGCTCGATGATCGCCGTGCCCCTCAAGCACGACGGCAAGGCGGTGGGCGTGCTCAAGGTCTATTCCCCGGACCCGCGCCGCTTCGGCGAGGCCGACGTCGAGACGCTGTCCCTGCTGAGCGAAGCCATTTCAGCGCATCTCGCGCACGCGGAGCTCTTCGAGGTGGCCGCCAAGGAGGGCAGGACCGATGCCCTCACCGGCCTCTTCAACCGGCGGGCCTACGAGGAGCGACGGGTCGTCGAGGCCGCGCGGAGCGCCCGCTACGGCCATCCGCTCGCGCTCTGCATCTTCGACCTCGACGGCTTCAAGGCCGTCAACGACCGCTACGGGCACCCCGCCGGCGACGAGGTCCTTCAGGGGGTGGCCAGGGTGATCGGCTCCTCGCGGCTCACCGACGACGCCTTCCGGATCGGGGGCGACGAGTTCGCGGTGCTGATGCCTCAGACGACGCTCGAGGGCGGGAAGATCGCCGCCAGGCGGCTCGCCGACGCCCTCGCCCAGGCCAAGCTCGGCGACGGCACCGTCACCGCCTCCTACGGCGTGGCCGCGACCGTCGGGGACGCGCTCAGCCTGCATGACGCCGCCGACCGCGCGCTGCTGGCGGCGAAGCGCAAGCTGCGGGCCGCGGCATAAGCTGCCCGCATCGACTTCCAGGTCCGCAAAGACGATCTTCATCAAACCCGCTTCGAGGACGGCGAGGCGGAGGATCTGGAGCAGGGTCAGGTCCTGCTCGGCGTCGACCTCTTCGGCCTGACCACCAACAACATCACCTACGCCCTGATGGGCGAGGCGATGAGCTACTGGGACTTCTTCCCGGCCGAGGCGCCCTGGGCCCGGATGCCGGTCTGGGGCTATGCCGACGTCGTCGCCAGCGAGGCCGACGGCGTGCCCGAGGGGACCCGGGTGTTCGGCTACCTGCCCCCCGCCAGCCATCTCGTCGTGCGACCGGACCGCCCCAGCGAGACCGATTTCGTCGACGCCACGCCGCATAGGCAGAAGCTCCCGGCCGCGTACAACCGCTATCTCCGCACCGACGGCAATGAGATCTACGAGCAGGAGAACGAGGACTACGAGATCCTGCTCTGGCCGCTCTACTTCACCTCGTTCCTGATCGACGACTTCCTCCACGACGAGGGGATGTTCGGCGCGAAGGCCGCGGTTCTCTCCTCGGCCTCGAGCCGAACCACCTCGGCCCTCGCCTATCTGCTCAAGAGGCGCAGCGGCACCGAGGTGATCGGGCTCACCTCGCCCGGAAACGTGGAGTTCACCGAGGGCCTCGGCATCTACGACAGGGTCGTTCCGTACGAGGAGCTGGACTCGATCGACACGGACCCCGCCCTCTACGTCGACGTCGCCGGCAACGCCAAGGTGAGGGGCGCGGTCCACGGCCACTGGGGCGATGAGCTCAAGCACAGCGCCGCCGTCGGGATCACGCACCAGGGCGATCTCGGCGGCTCGGGCGAGCTGGCCGGCCCCAAGCCGACCTTCTTCTTCGCCCCGACCCGCCTGCAGAAGCGCTCGGAGGACTGGGGCCCGGAAGGGCTCAACCAGCGCATCGCCGAGGCCTGGGCTCCGTACGTCGAGTGGGTACGCGGCTGGCTCCGGGTCGAGCACGGCTCGGGCGCCGAGGACATCGAGCGCATCTACCGCGAGCTGCTCGAGGGCAGGTCCGACCCCGCGGTCGGCCACGTCCTTCAGCCCAGCGACTGATTCCGACGGCTCGCCGCGTGGGGCCCCCGCTTCCGACGCCGGTAGTCCCTCGCCTTGGCGCGCGAGCCGCAGACTGACATCGAGCACCAGCTCCCGGCCTGGTTGCGGCTGTGGTCGTAGAAGGCCCAGCCGCAGTCCTCCCCGGGGCACGCCTTGAGCCGGATCCAGGTGCCGTCGAGCTGGGAGATGGCGGCGATCGTCCCGATCAGCCCCAGGACGCCGCCGATGTCCGGGCTCGAGGGAGCGAAATCCGGCGGCGAATCGCTGCCGAGCTGCACGAAGGGGCCGGGGGCGCGCAGGGCCCCGTCGAGCTTCCCGATGGCCTCACGGTCGAAGTTGGCGTGGTTGTTCGCGAACATCAGCGCCTGGAGCCCGTCGCGGGCGTCGCGCGCGCTGCGTAGGTCGGCCTCGCTCACCCGCGTGCCGGCCGGCACGAGGTCTCGATCAACGAGCCATTTCGCCAGGCCCTCCCTGTCGGCGAACTGGTCCTCGAGCTCGCGCTCGAGATCCCAGCGTGAGTTGACGAAGGCCTGGACCAGCCAGAGATGGCCAGGGGCCGGCTGCCTGTCGCCGGGCTGAATTTCGGTCCGGGCTTGAATCACCAGCGTAATGCTATACGGTGGTGACGCAGTGAGATTCACGGCATCAGCGCTGATCGCGGCCGCTGTGCTCGCCGGCTGCGGGTCATCGTCGAACGGCGGGACGACGGCCGCCTCCACCCCGGCCCCGCCGGCCTCACCCCCCGCGCCGAAGCCGGCGGCCGCGCACAGCCACCATCTGCAACCGCCCTGCTCGCGGCGGGCGCGGGCGGTGCTCGCGAAGGCGGGCTCGGTCGAGGCGGGCGCCGCGACCGGCTCTCCGTTCAAGGCCCCGAACCTCGCGGCGGCCTGCAGGCTCGCAGCCGGCGATGCGCAGGTGGTGGTCATGCTCGACAGCGCCCCCCAGCCCTACGTCCGGATGGATCGCGAACAGGTCGAGTTCTGGCAGAACGTGGAGTGGTCCCACCAGGCGGCCAAGGCAGCGCCCTTTCCGATGACGAGCCTGGGTCTCGGCGGTTACTGGTTCCCGCTGCAGAGGCGCCTGCTGACCACGGACGGGGTACGGCTGGTCACGATCAAGGTCAAGGCGGCCGGCTCGGCCGGCCCGACGGCGAGCAAGAGGCTCGCGGCCCGGCTGGCCGGCGTGTACCTCGGGCCGCCGGTGAAGCCACCCGGCTACTAGACCTCGAGGCGCTGCTCCTCGAGGTCGAGTTCCCGCTCGACCCGGCGCATCACATCGGACGAGATCCGGCGCTGGTTCCGCAACCGGACCAGCTCGGATCGCTGGGCCCCGTAGATCTCGTGCATCAGCCGCTGGTAGGCGAGCGAGCGGTCCTCGATCTGCTCGTCACCGTCCTCCATGGCCTTCCCCGCCCTCGCCTTGAACCGCCGGGTTCGGAAGTTGTAGAGCGCGCGGACCCGCTCGAGCGTCTCGTCGCGGGTCCACTCCTCCTCCTCGAGCTCGTCCACCCGGGTGAGCGCGGCTCGTGCGATCACGAGACGCGCCTTGAGCTCCTCGTGTTCCTCGTCGCTGCCGTCCTCGATCAGGCCCAGCCGGCGGATCAGCCAGGGAAGGGTCAGTCCCTGCCCCACCACCGTCACCAGGATGAGGGAGAAGGTGATGAACTGGATCAGGTCGCGGCCGGGGAATGGCTCGCCCGCGTTCGTCTGTAGCGGCAGGGATAGGGCGGCGGCCAGCGAGACCGCCCCCCTCATCCCCGACCAGGCACCCACCACCCGCATCTGCCAGGTGCCCCGCCGGGCGATCTGCGAGGGACGGCGATCGAGCGTCCGGATGACGGCGGTGATCACGTTGCTGTAGACGAACCTCATGGCGATCACCACGCCGATCACCAGGGCGGCGTAACCCACCACCTGCCCGGCCGACTCCCCGCTGAGACCGTCCACGACGGACGGGAGCTGCAGGCCGATCAGGATGAACAGCGTCGCGTTGAGCAGGAAGGTGAGGATCGACCAGAGCGCGAAGCCCTGCATCCGGCTCTCGGGGGAGGCGATCTCCGGCGCGCGGAACCCGAGCACCACTCCGGCCGTGACCACGGACAGCACACCCGAGACTCCGAGCTGATCGGCCGGGATGAAGGCCCCGTAGGCGCTGAACAGCGAGATCGTCAGCTCCGTGTTCACGTCGCTGACTCGTTTGCGGATCTCCGCGATCACCCAGCCGACCACGAAACCGATCGCGATGCCGCCCGCGGCGTCTCCGAAGAACTGGAGGACGGTGTGAGAGCCCGAGACGCCCTCGCCGATCGCCGCCGCCACCGCCACCTTGAAGGTGACCAGCGCGGCGGCGTCGTTGATCATGCTCTCCCCCTCGAGAATGTTGACCAGCCGGCGCGGTGCCCCGACGCGCCGCATGATGGCCGTCGCCGCCGCGGGGTCGGTCGGCGAGACGATCGCGCCCAGCGCGAACGAGACCGCCCAGGGCAGGTCCATGACCTCGTGCGCGACGACCCCGACGACCGCGGCCGTCGCGAGCGTCAGCCCTATCGAGTTGAGGGCGATGACGCGTGCGTCATCGCGCAGGGCGCGGAGGTCGTAGAAGAAGGCCGACTGGTAGAGCAGCGGCGGCAGGAAGACGAGCAGCACCAGGTCCGGATCGAGCCGGACGTCCGGCATCCCGGGAATCAGCCCGATGACGAGGCCGCCGATCACGAGCGGGATCGGGTACGGGACCTTGAGCCAGTTGGCGATCGAGTTCAGGATCGCGGCCGAGATGAAGAGCGCCGCGAGGAAGATCTGCAGATCGTTCACGCCGCAATTCTCGGCGATCCCACGCGGCGGCGTGCCCTCGAAAGGGCAGCCGACGCCGCCGCTACGTTCCACCCCGGATGCGGCGCCTTCGCCTCAGTCTCCTGACCGCGGCCATCGGCCTGCTCGCCATGGGCGCCGTCGTCGGTCACGTGATCGCCCGGTCGGCCGGCTCCAGCGTCACCCGCACCGCGCTCGCCCAGAGCACGAAGGTGCGGGGGGTATCCGGGCGGACGCTGGGGCTCTCGCGCGTGACGATCCCTGTGGGAGGCAGGATCGCCCTGCACCACCACGAGGGAACGCAGGTCTCCTACATCCAGGCGGGCGTACTCACCTACACGGTCAAGTCGGGCGGGGTGACCGTCTACAGCGGCACGGCCGACAACGCGGCCGTCGTCCGCAAGATCCGCGCCGGGCAGACCGGCCAGATCCGCGCGGGCCAGTGGATCGTCGAGCAGCCGTCGACCGTCCACCGCGCCGCCAACAAGGGCAAGGCGAAGATCGTGATCTACCTGGCGACGCTGCTGAAGAAGGGCGCGCCGGCCTCCACGCCCAACAGGTGAGCGCGGCTCAGGTCCGGCCGGCGTGCTCCTCGCGGAGCACCCTTCGCAGGATCTTGCCCGAGGCCGACTTCGGCACCTCGTCGACGAACTCGACCTCGCGGACCCGCTTATAGGGCGCGACCCGCTCGGCGACGTAGCCGATCAACTCGTCGGCGTCGAGGCCGTCGTCGCAGACCACGCAGGCCTTCGGCGCCTCTCCCCCGTCCTCCATCGGAACGCCGATCACGCCCGCGTCCCGGACCTTCGGGTGCGAGACGAGAACGGCCTCGAGCTCGGCGGGCGCCACCTGGTAGCCCTTGTACTTGATCAGCTCCTTGAGCCGGTCCACGATGTAGAAGTAGTCGTTCTCGTCGACACGGCCGACGTCGCCGGTGCGCAGCCAGCCGTCCTCGACGAGCGTCTCCGCGGTCGCGGCGGGATTGTTGAGGTAGCCCTTCATCACCTGCGGGCCCCGGAGCCAGATCTCGCCGTCCTCTCCCTCGGGGACGTCCTCGCCGGTGTCGGGATCGACCAGGCGGGCCTCGGTGTTCGGGATCAGGGGCCCGATGCTGCCCGGCGGCGTCTTCGCCACGTCGGCCGCCCGGCTCTTGTGGCTGACCGGGCTCACCTCGGTCAGCCCGTATCCCTGCCGGATCGGCGCGCCGATGCGCTCCTCCGCCCGCCCGACCAGATCGGCGTCGAGGGGGGCGGCCCCCGAGACCACCATCTTGAGCGAGGACGTGTCGCGATCCTCGATCTGTGGAGCCGTCGCGAGGGCAAGCACGACCGGCGGGACGATGTGGAGCCAGGTGACTCCGTATCTCTCGACGATCTCGAGCAGGCGATCGAGGTCGAAGCGGGCCATCGTGACGATCGTCGTTCCCTTCGCCAGTGCCATGTTGAGCACGACCGTCTGGCCGTAGCTGTGAAAGAACGGCAACACGCCGACGACCGTGTCGTCCTCGTTCAGCGGCAGCGAGGTCCAGGCCTGCTCGATGTTCGCGACCAGGTTGCGGTGGGTCAGCATCACGCCCTTCATGCGACCGGTCGTGCCGCTCGAGTAGGGCAGCACCGCGAGGTCGAGCGGGTCGACTTCGACCTCGGACGGCGTCGCACCCATCTCCGCCTCCCCGACCAGCCCCGGCGGATCGTCGATCAGCAACTGGGCACCCGAGTCCCGGGTCTGCTTCTCCACCTCCTCGGAAGTGAGCAGCGGGCTCATCGGCGTGACGATCGCACCCGCCCGGAGGATCGCGAAATAGGCGATCGCCCACTCGGCGCTGTTCGGGCCGACCAGCCCGACCACCGAGCCCTTGACGATCCCGCGCGACTGAAGCAGGGCGGCGACAGCGTCGATCTTGGCGGCGAGCTCGCCGTAGGTGGTGACGGCATCCGTCGCGCCGTCGATGAAGGCCGGGTGGTCTCCGCGCGCCGCCGCGCCGCCGATCACGTACTCGGACAGGCTCAGGTCGGGGATCTCGATGTCGGGCTGGGGACTGCGGTAGATCACGCTCTCTCCACCTCCCACAGCCGGAAAGTTAGCCGCCCTGGGTGTCCCAGCCGAAGTAGACCTCTATGCGCCTGACCCGATCGCCGTCGAAGGTGAGGACCTCGGTGTTCCGCCCCCCGCTGCCGTCCGGGCGCCGCAGCTCGTAGCTGGCGGGCGAGCTGCTTGCGGTCTGCCATCGGGCTCCCGAGCCTACTCACGCCGCCCCGCGGCCAGCGCGGCGATGCCCCCGAACATCGCCAGCAGTGCGAGCACCGCCCCGATCCGGCCCCAGGTCGAGTGATGGACCTTCTCGTCGAACAGAGTAAGACCGAGAACTACGCTCGCCGCCGGGTTGAAGATCGAGCTGGTCGCGACCGCCGGCGGCAGGATCCCGGTCTGGAGCGAGAGCTGGGTGATCGTCATCCCCGCGAAGCCGATGACGATCAGCGCGTAGAGGTGCCAATTCCCCAGCACGGCGGCGCCGTCGTCCTGGAGGACCTCGACCGCGCCCTTGGTGAGGGCGGAGACCAGCCCGAAGAGCAACCCCGAGGCCGTGCCGAGCAGCGCAGCGCGCAGCGCCCCCATCCGGGCGAGCCCGCCGACCACCAGGCCCGCGGCCAGGCCGATCACCACCGCCCCGGCCACCACCCACTCGCCGATCGGCGCGTCCTGCTTGCCGCCGGAGGGATCCGCCAGGAGCAGGAACAGCGCGAGGCCCACGGTGACGACGATCGCCGCGACCACGTCCCGCCGGGTGATCCGCTGCGCCGAGAGCCAGACGCCGAGCGGCAGCGCGAAAACGATCGTCGTCGCCAGGATCGGCTGGACGACCACAAGCCGCCCATCTCCGAGCGCGGCCGCCTGCAACCCGAAGGCGATTCCGTAGGCGGCGATTCCGCCGAGCCAGACCGGGTGCCGGATCAGCCGGAAGAGGATTCCGGCGCTCGCCTCCTTCGCCTCGGGCGCGGCCATCACCACCCGCTGCTGCAGCACGGTCCCCAGTGCGAACACCGCCGCGGAGCCGAACGCGAGGATCACGGCCATGGCCGGACCCTATGAAGCGCGTCGGCTAGTGACGGCCGACGGCGATGGTGGCGCGCTCGTCGGCGTCCTCGAACTCCTCGATCACCCGGCCCCCGCGGCCGTGGGTGAAGAAGCTGAACGACCACCGGATCATCACCAGGAGCCGGTTCTGGAAGCCGATCAAATAGAAGATGTGGATCCCGAGCCAGAGCAGCCAGGCCGGGAACCCGCTCACCCTGAAGCCTTTGATGTCGGCGACGGCCCGGGCGCGCCCGATGGTCGCGACGTTCCCCTTGTCTCGGTAACGGAAGGGCTTCGCCACCTCACCGCGCAGTCGGGTCTTCACCGCCTTGGCCGCGTAGCGCCCCTGCTGCATCGCGACCGGGGCCACCCCGAGCAGCTCCTGCGGCTTGCCGTGCTCGTCGAGCACACGCACCATGTCACCGAGCGCGAACACCTCCGGGTGCCCCGGCAGGGTGAGATCGGGTGCGACCGAGACCCGGCCGGCCCTGTCCACCTCCGCACCTGTCGCCTCGCCGAGCTGCCGGGCCATCGACGACGCGGTGACGCCCGCCGCCCAGATCACGGTGCGTGACGGGACCCGCTCCTGCCGGTGCTCCGAGTCCTCGATCGTGACGCCGTGGTCATCGATGTCGACGACCGTGTGACCCAGCAGCGGCGTCACCCCGAGGTGCTCGAGCGAGCGGGCGGCCTTGTCGCTGAGCTTGGGCGGGAACGTCGTGAGCAGCCGATCGACCGTCTCGACCAGCAGGATCCGTCCACCGGTGGTGTCCATCGAGCGGAACTCCCGCCGCAGGGTGTCGCCAGCCAGCTCGCCGATCTGGCCGGCCATCTCGACTCCGGTCGGCCCACCGCCGACGACCACGAACGTGAGCCAGGCGCGGCGCCGCTCCTCGTCGGTCTCCAGCTCGGCGGCCTCGAACGCGCTCAGGATCTGCGCCCTGACCGCGAGCGCGCTCTCCAGCGACTTGACCTCGCGCGCCACCTCCTGCCAGTCGTCATGGCCGAAGTACGCGTAGTGCGAGCCGCCGGCGACGATCAGGGTGTCGTAGGGGACGGAGAAAGGCCCGGCGTCCCCGACGGGCTCGACGTGGACCGCCCGCTCCTCGAGCCCGAAGTCGGTCGCCTCGCCCATCAGCACCCGGACGTTCTTGTGGCGCCTGAAGATCCACCGGAGCGGAAAGCAGGCCTCCACCGCCGAGAGCGCACCGGTCGCGACCTGGTAGCTCAGCGGCTGGAAGAGGTGGAAGTTGCGCTTGTCGATCAGCGTGACGTCGACGTCCGCCCGGCGGAGGCCATGGACCGCCTGCAGGCCGCCGAAGCCGCCGCCGATCACCACCACCCGGTGGCGGCCGTTCCTCGTCATGCCGCAAGCATGCCCGCCTCGTAGTGCCCCGGCTCGATCCGCGCAGTGATCGACAGACGGTTCCACGAGTTGATCGACGCAATCGCGAACACCAGGTGGATCAGCTCCTTCTCGTCGAACGCCTCGGCCGCGCGATCCCAGACGGGATCCTGCACGTGGCCATCTCGGATCAGGGTCATAGCCTCGCAGAGCTCGAGCGCAGCACGCTCGTGCTCCTCGAACAGCGGGCTCTCGCGCCATGCGTCCAGCGAGTACAGGCGCTCCTCGGTTTCGCCATGGGCGCGAGCCTCCTTCCAGTGCATGTCGATGCAGTTGGCGCACCCGTTGACCTGCGAGGCCCGCACGTTGACCAGATTGTGAAGGCGGGACTCGATCTCGAGCGACTGGTCGAGCCTGATCATCGAGGCGAGTGGCTTCATGGCGGGCTCGCCGATCTTGATTCGCTCCGCAGGAATCGTTTCCATCGTCAGCTCCTTTTCTTGCTGTTTCATCGAGAACTCCTTGTCATCGCGAGTCCGCCTCGAGTGCCGCCCTCGGGACGGTGCCCTTCCGGCGCGTCGTGACGGCCTCGCGCGGCGCGCGCCAGAAGACGAAGATCGCGGCGGCAGCGACCGAGGCGGCGGCGATCACCATCGCCAGCCCGAGCCCGTCCACGAAGGCGGCCTGCGCGCTCTCCGCCAGCGCGGCTCCCTTGGGGCCGAGGCGATCGGCGATCGCCAGGGCGGCCGGCAGCGCGTCCTCGGCGTGTCCGGCGAACTGCGCGGGGAGGTGGGCCGTGGCATCTGCGACGCCCGACTGGTAGCGACCGGTGAGCGCACTCCCGAGCACAGCGATGCCGAGCGCGCCGCCGACCTCGCGGGCCAGGTCGTTGACGGCCGAGGCGACGCCCTGCTTCGCCGGCGGGAGCGAGGAGACGATCGCGGTGGTGGCGGGAATGGTCGCCAGCGCCATTCCCACACCGAGCGGGATGAGGCCGGCGAGCAGGAGCCAGTAGGTGGAGTCCTCGTCGGCCGTGGCGAAGACCGCGAACCCGACCGCCATCAGCAGCAGGCCGATCGGCGCGATCCTCGCCGGCCCGAAGCGCTCGAGCAGTTTCGGCACCCGTGGCGAGAGCCCCATCACCACCACGGCCATCGGGGCGAGCGCAACGCCCGCGCCGAGTGGCGAGTAGCCCAGCACGAACTGGACGTACTGGAGGATCACGAAGATGAACCCGAAGAAGGCGAGGAACTGCACCGCGATCGAGACGGTGCCGGCGCCAAAGCCTCGGAGCCCGAAGAGGCGGGGGTCGAGCAGGGGCTGCTCGCGGCGCAGCTCCCAGACGACGAAGGCCGTGAGCAGGACCACCGCGATCGCGAAGGCGCCGAGGGTGACGGAGTCCGTCCAGCCGCGCTCGGGTCCCTCGATGATCGCGTAGACGAGCGTGGCGAGGCCGCCGGCGGAGATCACTCCGCCGGTGATGTCGAGCCGAGCTCCCTCGGCTGTCGAGTTGGGGGCGAGCCGGATGGAGGCTGCGAGCGCCACCAGGCCGAGAAGACCGGTGAAGACGAAGATCGAGTCCCAGGAGAAGAACTCGAGGAGCAGGCCGGAGAGCAGCAGCCCGACGAGCGCGCTCCCACCCGCGACTCCCGCCCAGACCGAAACGGCACGGTCCCGCTCCTCGGCCGGGAAGACGTTGGTGATGATCGAGAGCGTCGCAGGCATGATCGCCGCCGCCCCGAGCCCCATCACCGCACGGGACGCGATCAACCCGCCCGGGGTATCGACCAGAAGCGCGCTGCCCGCACCGGCGGAGAAGACGACCAACCCGCCGAGCAGCACGTGCTTGCGGCCCACCGCATCGCCCAGGGCACCCGCGAGCAGCAGCAGCCCGGCGAAGACGACCGCGTAGCCGTCGATGATCCACTGGAGCTGGGTCTGGGTGGCGCGCAGATCGCGAGCGATGTCGGGAAGCGCGACGTTCAGCGAGGAGACGGTGCTGACCACAGTCGCCAGCGCCAGGCACATTGCCGCAAGGACCAGATTGCGATTTACGTCCTGCGTCTGCCTTCTCATTTGGTGTCGACCCCCTGGTCGGCTACGATTGAACACTGTTGACTTAACGGCGTTGACTTTACGGCGTTGA
>DATBHQ010000091.1:0-5453 GCA_036557385.1 Solirubrobacterales bacterium
CGAGCTCGCTCGCGAGGTCGGCCGCCGGCGCGACCCTCGCCTGCCGTGGGTCTACGTCGGCTCGAGCGCCCGCGACCCGGAGAGTCGCTTCGAGCAGCACCGCAGCGGCTACCGCTCGGCGCGCCTGGTCAAGCGCTTCGCCCTTCGGCTGCGGCCGGATCTCTACGAGGATCTCGGAGCGTTTCGAGGCTCGCGCCTCGCCCGTGAAGCGGAGGTCCGTCGGGCGCAGGAGCTGGCGGACTGTGGCTTCGTCGCCCACTGCGACGGCACCTCCTACGGCCGGGACGTGGCGGACTGGAGCGAGTGGGACGCCGCGCGGCTGGAACCGGTGCTCTCCCACCTCGACGCCGCGGCGCTCGATCTCGCCGACGCGGCCTTCAAGCCGCTCGGACCGGAGCAGGGGGCGCGCCTCCTGCACGGCGAATACGGCTTCTGGGTCCGTGAGTACATCGATCAGGAGGACCCGCCGCCCGGCTACGGCCTCTTCCCGCACGTTCGCCTCGATGTGATCGAGGACCGCCTTGCGGAGATCTGGCCGGCCGAACCCTTGCGATCGGCCGCGACATAATCGGAGGCGGTGCAGCCCGCCGCGAAACTCGCAGAGGGGCGCGAGTCGTACGCCCGGCAGGCCTGGAGCGAGGCCTATGAGTCGCTGAGTGAGGCCGATCGCTCGTCCCCGCTCGGCCCTGTCGATCTCGAGCTGTTCGCGAACTCGTCCTACATGCTCGGCCGGGAGCGGGAGTACCAGGAGCTCATGGAGCGCGCCTATGGCGCGCTGCTCGAGGCCGAGGACCCGCTGGCGGCGGTTCGCTGCGCCTTCTGGCTCGGACTGAGCCTCTCCATCTCGGGCGAGATCGGCCGCGGCAACGGCTGGTTCGCTCGTGCGGACCGCCTCCTCGAGCGAGAGGGCACCGACTGCGTCGAGCGCGGCTACCTCGCCCTGGCCCGGCTCTTCGAGCACGAGGCAGACGGCGAGGTGGAGCGTGCGGCGGAGGCGTCCGCCGAGGCCGTCGCCATCGGCGAGCGCTTCGGCGATGCCGACCTGGTCGCCTTCGGCTCCTTCACGCAGGGCGACGCCCTGATCCGGCTCGGCAGGCTCCGGGAGGGCCTGGCGCTTCTCGATCTCGCGATGGTGGCGGTGCTCGCCGGCGAGGTCTCGCCGGTCAGCTCCGGGATCGTCTATTGCGGCGTGATCCTCGCCTGCGAGCAGGCGCATGACATCGGGCGCGCCCGGGAATGGACCACCGCCCTGTCCGAGTGGTGCAAGGCGCAGCCCGACCTGGTCGCCTTCACGGGCCGCTGCCTGGTCCACCGCGCCCAGATCATGCGATTGGACGGTTCCTGGGAGGAGTCGATCGAGGAGGCGCGCCGCGCGGCCGACCGCTGCCTCGCGGGAGAGAACCCGGTCGCGGCCGGCGAGGCCCACTACCAGCGGGGGGAGGTACACCGCCTGCGCGGTGAGCACGCGGCCGCGGAGGAGGCCTACCGCGAGGCGAGCGCCCAAGGCTGGGAACCCCAGCCCGGACTCGCTCTGCTGAGGCTCGCCCAGGGCAGGGAGGAGGCCGCGGAAGCCGCCATGCGGCGGGCGATCTCTGAGGCGAAGCAGCCGGGCAGGCGGGCGACGCTGCTGGCGGCGCACGTCGAGGTCATGGCGGCGGGAGAGGACCTGCCGGAGGCCGAGCGGGCCTGCACCGAGCTGGACGCCCTCGCCGAGGCCGAGGAGAAGCCCGGTGCCCTGGGGGCCATGGCGGCCCAGGCGCGCGGGGTGCTCGACCTGGCCTCGGGACGCCCCAAGGAGTCGCTCACCTCCCTGCGTCGGGCGGATGAGATCTGGCGCGGGTTCGCGGCGCCCTACGAGAGGGCCCGCGCGAGAGAGCTGATCGGCCTCGCCTGCCGGAGCCTCGGTGACGAGGACAGCGCCGAGCTCGAGCTCCAGGCCGCCAGGGAGACCTTCGCCCGCCTGGGCGCGGCCACCGACCTGGCCCGGGTCGAGGGGTCGGCGGAGCTCGATCGCGGTGCAGCCTCGCATGAGCTCAGCAAGCGCGAGCTCGAGGTCCTCCGCCTGCTCTCCACTGGTGAGACGAACCGGGAGATCGCCGCCGAGCTCGTTCTGAGCGTGAGGACGGTCGACCGCCACGTGAGCAACATCTACGCCAAGCTCGGCGTCTCCTCCCGGGTCGCCGCCGCCAGCTACGCCCATGAGCACGGGCTCGGCAGGCCCGCCACTGGGTGAAATCACCCACTTCGGGCGTGCCGCGACTTGGGTGGTTCGTCCGATGCGCGCTCCCTCCGGCTGGCGTAGTTTCGTCCTCCGATGGGCGAGACGGAGCTCACGCCGCAGCATCACGTCGTTGTCATCGGGGCTGGCCCCGCCGGGATCGCCTCGGCCCTCGCGCTCAAGGACGCCGGGCTCTCGGCGGTGGTCCTGGATCGGGCCGACGAGGTCGCCTCCTCGTGGCGCGGGCGCTATGAGGGCCTCCGGCTGAACACCTGGCGCCGCTTCTCCCAGCTTCCCGGACGCCCCTACCCGAAGGGAACGCCGACCTTCCCGAGCCGCGACGAGGTGATCGACTACCTCGCGCGCCACGCGGGCGAGGAGGGAATGGACATCCGGCTCGGCACGCGCGTCGAGCGGATCGAGGCCGACGGAAGTGACTGGGTCATCCGGACGAGCACCGGTGAGCTTCGGGCGCCGCAGGTGATCGTGGCCACCGGCCTTGAGGGGGCCCCGGTCATTCCTGAGTGGGCTGGCCGCGACACGTTCGCGGGCGAGCTGATCCACTCCGGCGGCTACCGGAGCCCGGGTCGGTATCGGGGGAAGCGGGTCCTCATGGTCGGACCCGGCTGCTCGGGCATGGAGATCGCCAACGAGCTGGCGAACGGCGACGCGGCCAAGGTCTGGCTCGCCGTTCGCACGCCACCCAACATCATGCTTCGCCAGGGTCCGGGTCCGGTGCCCGGCGATCTGATTGCGACCTGGCTCTGGCACCTGCCGACCGGGCTCGCCGACCGGATCGCCCGCGTCGCCGCCCGCCTGGACGTCGGCGATCTGACCGAGTACGGGCTGGAGCGGCCGGAGACCGGCGTCTTCGCCGGCGTCCGGGAGCGGGGCAAGGTGCCCGCGATCGTCGACGGGGAGGTGATCGACTCGATCAAGGAGGGGCGCATCGAGGTGGTCGCGGCCGTCTCCTCGCTCGCCCCGGGCTGGGTGGAGCTCGACGATGGGAGTCGGGTCGAGCCGGACGCGGTGATCTGTGCGACCGGCTATGAACGCGGCCTCGAGCCGCTGGTCGGACACCTCGGGGTGCTCGGCGAGCGCGGGGTGCCGAGGGCCCTGGCTCCCCGGCCGGCCGCGCCCGGGCTCCGCTTCGTCGGCTACGTGCCCCGGCCCGGGGGCATCGGCTACATGGGCAAGGAGGCCCGGCGCTCCGCAAGCGCGATAGCTCGCGAGCTCCGCGAACCCCGATCCAGGAAGGAGGACGAGTCATGGCAACCTCGCTCCGCGGCCTGATCGACGCGACGCCGACGACCCTCGAGCAGCTCGAGGAGATCGTCACGGACGTCGGCCGGGCACCCTGGCTCTGGGACCGTGCGGTCAGCTTCGACGTCGAGCGGCGGAGCCACAGGGTGCTCTACAAGACCGACGCTCTCGAGCTCGCATTGTTCGGCTGGGCGGCCGGCCAGGACACCCGCTTCCACGACCATGGCGGCGCCAGTGGCGCGGCCTTCATCTGCAGCGGGATGCTGATCGAGGAGGTGATCGAGGCGGCGGACGGGCGGGTCCTCCACCGGCGCACGCACGAGCGACGCCCGCAGACGGCGTTCAGCTTCGGCCCCGACTACATCCACCGAGTCAGGCAGGACCCGGCGCACGGGGTGGCGATCTCGATTCACGCCTACACGCCGCCGGTGTCCGACGCGCTCGACTACGAGGTCCGTCCCGACGGGACCCTTCGGGTGCTCAATCCCGTTCGGGAGGGCCAGCCGTACTAGTCAGCAGCGCAGGGCCCGACGACGGAGAAGGAGCCATGATGAGAAAACTCTGGGAGCACGTCTTCAGCGCGATCTACGACCCGTTGCTCTGGATCGCCGAGCGGGCCGGGATGGCCCGGCGGCGGGCGAGCCTGCTTGCGCGGGCGGAGGGGCGCGTCCTGGAGCTGGGTGCCGGGACCGGCCTCAACGTCGGCTACTACCCCGATGGGGTCGAGGAGCTCGTCCTCACCGAGCCGGCGGCCCCGATGGTCGCCCGGCTGAAGCGGCGCGTACGGGGACGCGGGCCGGACTGCACGGTGGTGGTCGCCCCCGCCGAGGCGCTTCCGTTCGAAGACGACAGCTTCGACACGGTGGTCTCCACCCTGGTCCTCTGCACAGTGGACGACCCGCGCGGTGTGATCGAGGAGATCGCAAGGGTCCTGCGGCCGGGCGGGCGCCTGCTCTTCCTCGAGCATGTCCGCTCGGATTCCGCCCGGCTCGCCCGCTGGCAGGACCGTCTCCACCGGCCGTGGCACGCCTTCGCGGCTGGTTGCAACGCCAATCGCCCGACGGTCGAGCTGCTTCGCGACAGCGCGCTTCGAGTCGGCGAGGTGGAGCGAGACCGGTGGGGCTGGATGCCGGTGCTCGTCCAGCCGCTCGCCATCGGGAGCGCTGAAGCTTGAGCGATGCCGTCCGGGTCGAGCTCGAGCACCACTTCGACGTCGGGCTCGGCGAGGGCTTCGACTACATCACGGACCTCCGCAATTGGCCGGAGTACTGGCCCGACCTGATTCGGATCGAGCCGGAATCACGGTGGGCCCAGCCGGGGGATCGAGCGCGCCTCGCGCTCCGCCTCCTGGGCAGGGAGACGGAGATGACAATGACGCTCAGACGGATCGAGCCCCGCCGGCTGGTCGAGTACACGAGTCTCCAGCGGGGGCTCCCCGAGGCTCGCCACGAGCGACGTTTCGCCGATGACGGCCGGGGCGGGCTCGACTACGGGTTGGTGGTCGAGTACGTCCCGCGCCGCGGCATCCGCGCCCTCTTCGATCGTCTGCTCGTCAGGCTGGCGATCAGGCGGGCCCTGCGCAAGACGGTCTCCAACCTGGGCTCTCGGCTCTCCTAGGGCGATAAGGTCCGGCCAGGGATGAGAGCCGGAAGCTCGCTGCCGTGAAGTCCGCCCTGCCCCAGTGGCATGAGATGTCACCCGCCCGGCGATTCTTAGACGCACTGATCCTCCCCTCGGTCTTCGGGCTGCTCTGCGGGCTCGCGCTCGGCGTTTCCGCGCCGCTCTATCTGATCGGTGTGATCGTCGCCCTGTTCGGCGGGATCGGGGGCGGCGCCCAGTACGCCCGCCGCTCCGACGCGCTGCTCCGCGGGCTGGTCGCGGGCGCGCTGTTCGGCGCCTTCATCCTGCTCGGCTTCGAGCTCGGCGGCGAGGACGAGGCCAAGGTCGACCTGCCCGACCCGCACGTGGTGCT
>DATBHQ010000092.1:0-10951 GCA_036557385.1 Solirubrobacterales bacterium
GACCGGCCGGGATGCGTTCTACGACCAGCCCGACTACATCGCACGAGGCCCCGGCGTCAGCGCCGAGGCGACGCGCTGGCTGTACGAGCAGGGCGTGCGCGTGATGGGCATCGACGCGTGGGGCTGGGACGAGCCGCTCCACCTGCAGGCGGAGCGGGCGAAGGCCGAGGGCAGGCCGGGAATCTTCTGGGCGGCCCACCAGGTCGATCTTGCGTACTCCCAGATCGAGCGCCTCTTCAACCTCGGCGCCCTGCCCGATGAGGCCTTCCAGGTCGCGTGCTTTCCGCTCCGGATCGAGGGCGCCAGCGCCGCCCCGGCCCGGGTGGTGGGCATCATTCCCTGAGCCACTACCCTTCCCGCTCGCTTTGATCGGCACTGAGGAACATCCCCTGCGCGTCGCGATCGTGGGCTCGGGCCCGGCCGGCTTCTACACGGCTGAGCACATCCTCAAGCACGAGGGGACGTCTGCCGAGGTCGACATGTTCGACCGCCTCCCCACGCCCTACGGCCTGGTGCGCTTCGGCGTGGCGCCTGACCATCCGAAGATCAAGTCGGTGATCCGCGTCTACGAGAAGACCGCGGCCCGACCCGAGTTCCGCTTCTTCGGCAACGTCGAGGTCGGCGCCGACGTCTCCGTCGACGAGCTGCGCGAGCGCTACCACGCCGTCGTCTTCGCCTACGGCACCCAGACGGACCGCCAGCTCGGCATCCCCGGCGAGGAGCTGCCCGGCTCGCACCCGGCCACCGAGTTCGTCAACTGGTACAACGCCCACCCGGATTTCGCCGACCGCGAGTTCGACCTGTCCTGTGAGCGGGTCGTGGTGATCGGCAACGGCAACGTCGCCGCCGATGTCGCCCGGATGCTCGCCCTCACCCCCGACGAGCTCGGCGAGACCGACACCGCCGACCACGCGATCGAGGCGTTCAACGGCGCCGGAGTGAAGGAGATCCTCGTGCTCGGGCGGCGCGGGCCCGCCCAGGCGGCCTTCACCAACCCCGAAGTCCGTGAGCTCGGCGAGATGGTCGACGCCGACATCGACATCGATGCCGGCGAGATGGAGCTCGACGAGGTGAGCCGCGAGTGGCTTGACTCCGACGACGCCGATCCGACCAACCGGCGAAACGTCGACATCTTCACCGACTTCTCCCAGCGCGAGCCCGAGGGGAAGGGCAAGCGGATCGTGATGCGATTCCTCCGCTCCCCGGTCGAGATCCAGGGCGACGGCAGGGTCGAGCGGATCGTGATCGGCCGCAACGAGCTGCAGCGCGACGAGTCCGGTCGGATCCGCGCCGTGGACACCGGGGAGCGCGAGACGATCGAGTGCGGCCTGGTCCTGCGCTCGATCGGCTACAGGGGCGTGCCGATCGAGGGCATCCCGTTCGACGAGGGCCGCGGCCTGATCCACAACGACGGCGGCCGGATCCACGACGGCGACGGGGAGCAGGTCCCTGGCCTCTATGCAGTGGGCTGGATCAAGCGCGGCCCCTCCGGCGTGATCGGGACCAACAAGAAGGACGCTCAGGAGACCGTCGACGGCCTCTTCGCCGACCTCGAGGCCGGTCGGATCCTGGAGGCCGAGCTGGCCGGCGACCGGACAGCGATCGAGTCGCTGCTGGACGAGCGCGTGCCCGATCACGTCACCTTCGAGCGCTGGCAGGCGATCGACGCCGCCGAGGTCGAGGCGGGCAAGCCGCACGGGCGCCCGCGCGTCAAGTTCTGTTCGGTCGATGAGCTGGTCGAGGCCTCCAAGGCCAAGACCGCCGCCTGAGCCATGGCGCTGACCGACGACGTCAAGACGCTGATCGAGGGGGCCCTACCCGGCTCGACGGTCGAGGTGATCGACGAGGGCGGCGGCGACCACCTGCGCGCCAACGTGACCGCGCCGCAGTTCGTGGGCCTGAGCCTGATCGAGCAGCACCGGCTGGTCAAGAACGCCGTCCGCGAGCGCTCGGACACCGGGGAGCTCCACTCGCTCAGCATCAAGACCTCGGCCCCGGAGTAGAGCCTGCGTATAGTGGGGATCCATGGCTGATCCAAATCTCAAGGACAAGGTCGAGGAGCTGATCCGGGACAACCAGATCCTGCTCTTCATGAAGGGCACCCCGGAGTCCCCCGCCTGCGGGAACTCGATGCGGGCCGTGAACGTGCTCGAGTCCTACGGCGTCGAGTACGCCGCGCTGGACGTGCTCCCCGCGATGCAGCCCCTGCGCGAGGTCACCGGCGAGATCGCCGACTGGACGACCTTCCCCCAGCTCTACGTCAAGGGCCAGCTGGTGGGCGGGGCGGACATCGTCGAGGAGCTGGACGAGTCGGGCGAGCTGAGCGAGCTGCTCGGCACGGAGCGCTCCGAGCCGGCTCCGCAGTCGGCGAAGCAGGAGCTCCAGGCGGACGACCCGCAGCAGAGCCCGCCGATCCAGATCGAGCGCTAAGTACCGGCGCAGCCCTGACGTTTCGAGCCATCACCCCCGACGAGCTGGAGTGGGTGACCCGCCCGCACGAGCCAGGCGAGCCAGCTCGCCATGTCTCAGAGCTGAGCAAGGTCGCCGGCTTCCGGCACGTGCCTGGGAACTTCTGGCGCTACGACCCCGGCGCCGCCGGTCGACGGCATCGGCATGAGCTGCAGGACGAGACCTTCATCGTCGTCTCGGGAACGCTGTCGATGTACCTGGGCGACCCGCCCGACCGCCGCGACGTTCCGGCGGGCGGACTGATTCACGTTCCCGCGGGGACCCCGCTGCAGACGGTCAACCACGGCGACGAGGACCTCCTCGTCTACGCGTACAGCTATCCGCCCGAAGACGAGCACGCCGAGATTCTCGACTCCGCGATCTAGGTCCAACCCGGCAACCGGGCTTCGACTCGCCGGTCAAGGGCTCGACATGCATGCCGAGCGGCTGTTTGTGGCAAGTGGTAGGGCAGCGAGGCAAGCACCGACCGGATCTTTGCTCCCGAGAGGTAGTCCGAAGATCGCGCCAGTGGTTGGGTGCTCGAGCCGTCGTCTCCGCCACATCCGGCGCCGAGCACGAGCACGATCCCGCTCAGGCAGGTACAGAGGTTCGCCAAGCGCAGGTAACGGAGCGCTAGACCGTCGCGGCCTGCTCGGCCGTGTCTTCCTTGACCTGGAAGCTGGAGCCGCAGCCGCAGGCTGCAACCACGTTGGGGTTGTTGACCGAGAAGCCGGCGCCCTGCAGGCCATCGACCCAGTCGACCTCGGAGCCGAAGACGAACTGCATGCTCGTCTGGTCGACGACGACCGCGACGCCCTGATTCTCGAAGCGGTGATCGTCCTCCTTGGGAGCGTCGAAGGCGAGGGCGTACTGGAAGCCGGAGCAACCGCCGCCGCGAACAGCGACGCGCAGCGCCTGCTCCGCACCGTTCTCCTGCTCGCCGAGCAGCTCCTTGATCTTGGTCGCCGCCTTGTCGGTCAGCGTGATCGGCTGAGGTGAATCACTCATCGCAGCCAATTGTAGAGATCGACCCGACCTACTCGGAGATACTGCCTGCATGGGCTCCGGGGACATGGAGGTCCTGCGGCGGATGTGGGAGGACTTCAGTGGTCCGATCGAGGCCGGCCATGAAGAGCGGGAGCGCTTCCGCGAGCTTTACTGGCATCCGGAGATCACCTACGAGGAGGACCCCCGCTGGCCCGGCAGCGGCACCTATCGGGGCAAGGCCGCGGTCGCGGAGGTGTTCGAGGGCTACGTCGACATCTTCGGCGCCGGTGAGATCACGGTCGAGGACCTGGTCGACGCCGGCGATCGCCTCGTTGCCCTGATCCGGTTCAGGGTGGTGTCCGCCGGAGGCGACGTCCCGCTCGACCACGTCTGGGGGTACGTCTGCGAGGCCCGCAACGGCAGGCTCGTCTATCTGCGCGCCTACTGGGACCCCGAGGACGCCTTGGCCGACGCGGGCGTCTCCTCTCCGTAGCGCCGGCCGAGGTACTGCAGGATCCGTCTGGAGTCGTTGACGACCTCCTCGCCGTCGACCAGTACCGGCACGTAGGGGAGCTTCGTGAGCTCGACGATCTCCGGGCGCTGCGAGCGGCGCCGGCGGACGCGCTCGGTGCGGTACTCGAGCCCCAGCCTGTTCAGCCGCCGGGCGACGGCGCCGCAGGGACAGAGGAAGTTCGTCCTGGTACCGCAGCGATAGAGGACACGGCGGGGCTCGCTCATCGGCTGAAGGGAAGCAGGCCGAGGGCGCGGCCGGTCGTGCGGAGCGCGAGATCCGTGAGCCGATGTCCCTGGGTGCGCTCGCCGAGCTGCTCGAGCTGCCAGCGGACGGCGTCCTCGAGCGTCTCCTCGTGGGGGCGCGGATCCCAGCCCAGCTGCTCCCGCGCCTTCTCGTTTCGATACGTGAACCACTGGGTTCCCGAGCGCACCTCGTCGGCGGAGGTCGGCAGGCGCACGCCGATCAGCTCCATCCCCTCCACCCCCATGACGACGAGCCGGCCGTGCATCCGGACGGGCGGCGTCGGCACGCCGGCGATTCGGCTGAGGTCGGCGAACAGCCGCTGAAGCGTGAAGTTCCGCCCCGTGAGCAGATAGCGCTCGCCCTCCTCCCCGCGCTCGTCGGCGAGCACGTGGCCCCTGGCGACGTCCCGCACGTCGACGATGTTGACCGCCCCGTCGACGTAGCCGGGAATCCGCCGAAGCAGGAGGCGGCGGATCAGGGCGTTCGACGTCCCGCTCGGGTTGGGATCGTCCGGGCCGAGCACGAAGGACGGGTTGACGATCACGACGGGCAGGCCCTTCGCGGCCGTCCTCATGGCGACGAGCTCGGCGTCGTGCTTCGAGTTGATGTAGGCGATGCCGAGCCGCCCCACGGTGAACGGGTAGTCCTCGTCGATCGTCTCACCGGGCTTGGCGGCGCCCACCGCGCTCGAGCTGGAGGTGAGGACGGCTCGCTCGGCGCCGGCGCGAAGGGCCTCCTCGAAGACGTTCTTCGTGCCCTCGACGTTCACCTGGAAGACGCGGATCCGATCTCGCGTCCGCATCGAGGTCGTGCCGGCCACGTGGAAGACGCGCTCGACGTCCTTCATCGCCCTGCGAACCGAGTCGCGGTCGGTGACGTCACCCTTGGCGGGCTCCCACTCGATGCCCTCGAGCGGCTTGATGTTGCTCCTCTCCCGGACAAGCAGCCTGAGCTCGTCGCCTCGGCGGGCAAGTGCCCTGGCCACGTGGAGACCCACGAAGCCCGTCCCGCCGGTGACGAGCGTCTTCCCCATAGCTTCCGCATGTTAGAAAGCCTCAATGCCCTCGACCGCGGTCGTCGCCGACACGACCTCCTATCTGCCGCCCGAGCTGATCTCCCAGCACGACGTCCACCTGGTCAGCCTCTACGTCGGCATCGAGGAGGAACAGGAGCGAGAGGCGGACATCGACGATCTCGGCGGCTTCTATGAGCGCCTCCGGATCTCCGACAAGGCGGTGACCACATCCCAGCCCTCGGTCGGCGACTTCATCGCCGTCTACGAGCCACTGCTCGCGGACGGCAGGGAGATCATCTCGATCCACCTCTCGTCTGGGATCTCAGGCACCTACGAGTCTGCGATGCAGGCGCGGGAGCGGCTTACCGCCGAGGGCAAGGGCGGCGAGCGGATCGTCGTCTGCGACTCACAGACGGCCTGCGGCGGCATGGGCCTGATGATCCTCGCGGCGGCGAACGCCGTGGAGAGGGGGGCGAACGCCGCCGAGGCGAACGAGCGGGCCGAGGCGCTGCGCTCCGAGCTCAAGATCTGGTTCGCCGTCGACACGCTCGACTACCTGCGGCGCGGCGGCCGCATCGGCGCCGCACGGCACTGGATCGGCACCACGCTGAAGATCAAGCCGATCCTCACGCTCGAGAGCGAGATCACCCCGATCGAGCGGGTCCGCACCCGGAGCCGCGCCTTCGAGCGCCTGCTCGACTACGCCCGCCAGCGACAAGAGGACGGCGCGGACGCATGGGTCGTCCAGCACGTCCAGGACCCGGAGAGCGCCCAGGAGCTCGTCGAGGCGTGCCGGCCGATCTTCGGCTCGGACCCGGTCTTCAGCTCCGAGATCGGGCCGGTGATCGGCGCCCACGTCGGCCCGGGCCTGCTCGGGGTCGGTGGCGTCTCCCGAAACGTGCTCGAGGGCGGGCCCGGGCAGGCGTCAGCGTAATCTCGAGCTGTGGCGATCGAGATCGGGCAGGTCGGGATCTGGCATCCGGGCAGGGTCTGGGACGACGCGGGCCAGGAGCTCGAGGAGGCGGCCGCCGAGCTCGAGGAGCTCGGCTACGGCGCCATCTGGAGCGGCAGCGCGCGGGCGGACCTGGAGCGACAGGGCCGGATGCTCTCCGCGACGAGCCGGATCGTCGTCGCGACGGGCATCGTCAACATCTGGCTTAACCCCGCCGACGAGCTCTCCGGCAACTTCCAGCGGCTGAACGGACAGCACCCCGACCGTCTGCTGATCGGCCTGGGCTCGAGCCACGCCCCCCAGGTGGAGGCGGCCGGCATCACCTACGAGCGGCCGGTGAGCAGGCTGCGGCGCTACCTCGACGAGCTCGACACGATGACCGACGGCATCCCGGCGGACCGCCGCATCCTCGCGGCGCTCGGGCCGAAGGCCCTCTCACTCGCCGCGGAGCGCAGCCTCGGCGCTCACCCCTATCTCGTCACTCCGGAGCACACCCGGGCCGCTCGCGAGCGAATGGGCCCTGATGCGCTCCTCGCGCCGGAGCAGAAGGTGGTGCTCGAGACGGACCCGGCCACGGCCCGCGAGGTCGCACGGAACGCACTGCCCATCTACCTGCGCCTGCCGAACTACACGAACAACCTGAAGCGCCAGGGGTTCAGCGACGAGGACTTCGCCGACGGCGGCAGCGACCGGCTGGTGGATGCGCTGGTCGCCTGGGGCGAGACGGACGAGATCCTCCGGCGCATCGCGGCGCACCACGAGGGCGGCGCCGACCACGTGGCCGTGCAGGTGCTGGGCGCGGACGGCTTACCGCGGAGCGAATGGCGGGCGCTGGGCGAGGGCCTGGACTAAACGGGTTGCTCCTGCGGAGCACCCTCGCATCTGGTTAGCGTCGGCGGCGTCGTAGGACCATCAGGCCGACGAGTGCGCCGACCACCGCGCCCGCGACTGTGAGCTCCGTGCGGTGCTCGCGGAGCTGCCTCTTCACGTCGGTCGCCTCGACCCAGCGATGGCGCAGGGCATCGACCGAGCGCGAGAGCTGCTCGCGCTGCTGGACGATGTCGCGCCGGATCTGGTCGGCCGAGCGGGTGCCGGGTGCCGGAGGCGTCCAGCGGCCGTTGCCTCCGGTCTGAAGCGTCCGGCTCTCGGGGGTGCTCACGATTGCTCCTCCTCTCCGTCGCCGAAGGCGGCCTTGATCTCCTTCGCTTCCTCGATGGCCATCTCAGGGGTGGGCGGTGCGCCTCGCTTGAATGAGCGATAGGCGAAGAAGCCCGCACCCGCGCCGACCAGCAGGAAGAGCACGGCCTCGACGAAGAACCCCAGCCAGAAGTCGTTGAAGACCAGGTCGTTGAGGAGCCAGGCGAAGCCGTGCATCGCCAGCAGCAGCGCGAAGAACGCGAAGACCGCCGCCACCAGACCCGCCACCGACCCGCGCAGCAGCCGGTTGACCTTCTCCGTCACCTCGGTCTTGGCCAGCTCGATCTCCTCGCGAACGAGAATCGAGGCCCGGTCGGAGACCTCGAAGACGAGCTCGCCGACGGTCATCTCCTCCGGTGACTTGGCGCCGTTGCCAGCCGGTGGCTGCGCGGCCTCACCCGACGGTGCAGAGCTCGACTGCCGTGTGGGCTCGCCGTCCGTCATTCGGGTGGATCCTCGTTGAACACCCGCCGCCAGATCACCTCGGAGAGCCGGTGCGCGGCGACCGTGGCCAGGGCGCCGGTCCCAGCCAGCAGCCCCGCCCAGACAAGTCTCCTCATGATCTCGCTCTGCATGCTCGCCCCTCATTAAACGGGTTGCGCCTTCGGCGCACCCTCGCGTCTTTGCTTTGCGCTACCCGGCGTCCTGCGCGGAGTAAACCAACTCCGGGCCTCTCCCGTTGGCCTGCTCTCCCCCGCGCTCAGCGTAGGTCGCCCAGCGCTCGAAGAAGGTCCGGTAGACCGCGTGCGTCCACTGCGGATCGGCCGCCTCGAGCAGCCCATGGGATCCGGCGGGGAGGATCCAGACGCGCACCAGGTCGTTTCCCTCGGCGGCATCCGCCAGCAGCCGGCCCTGGTCCACCTTGACGATGTGGTCGTCCTCGGGATGGAGGATGAGCAGCGGGACCTTGGCGCCGGGGACGTGGTCGATTCCCCGGGAGTGGCTCCAGATCTGATCGGCGCTGACGCCGTAGTAGGGCGCCGAGACGAACTCCATGACCCTGTGCATGTCCTCCGCCTCCGGCGGCCACCGGCCGGAGCGGACCCTGGAGATCAGGGCTGCCTGGAAGGCGCGATGCAGCAGATAGCGGGGATGGTCCCGGGGCACGTCCTCCGAGAGCCGAGCCCAGGCGTCCTTCGGCACGGCGGGCGGCGAGACGGCGAGGATGCCGCCGTCCAGGTCGGTAGGCGTCGCCTCCTGGTCGCAGGCGTTCAGCACCGAGCTGCCGCCGAGCGAGATGCCGAGCGTGCCGACGCTGGTCGAGCCCAGCTCCTTCATGTAGGAGGCGAGCGCGAGGATGTCGAGCCCCTCCTTCCATCCGGCCGTGGACGGCGCCGGGCTGGTCAGCTCGGTCATCCCGAAGCTGCGCAGGTCGAGGGCGGCGACGTTGAACCCCCACTCGTAGAAGGCGCGCACCGCGATCTGGCGGACGTAGTCGAAGCGGCTCGAGGTGAACAGCCCGTGGACCACGATCAGCCCCGGTCTCGCCGCCTCCTGCACCGCGATCGAGGCCGCTATCCGCTCCCCGTCGGCCCCCTCGACGATGTGATCCTGGAACTGGCCGGGATAGCGGTAGCCGATCACCGCGCCCTCGCGGTGCTGGGCGACCACGAAGTTCGAGATGTCCGCAAAGCCCCGGCGGAGCTCGGCGAAGTTCGAGTGGCGCAGGTGCTCGGGGATGGCGTGGAGATCGTCCATCAGCGCCTCCATCGTCCGCTCGCGGTCCGGCGGGACGGGCAGCGGCCGCCTGCCGCGCCGCTCCAGCCCCCGGAGCAGATCGCGGACCCGCCCCCCGACGAGCTGGCCGAGGATCCAGAGCGGCAGCAGGACGATTCCGACCAGGATGTTGGCGACCTTCGCCGCGCCGTGCAGCGCCCGGTCCTGCCGCTCCGTCCTGGCGAGGCCTTCCCACATGGCGCGCGGCTAGCCGGCCACCGCGTCGCCGACGGGGCGCGGCTCGAGGCCGTCGCAGATGGTCCCGATCACCAGCTGCTTGGCGCGCTCGTAGTCCGCGTCGGTGCCCGGGATCGACCCGAAGATCCAGCCGGTGAGCAGCTGCTCGATCGCCCCGTAGAAGACCATGGCCGCGAAGTTGGGATCGACGTCATCGCGGAACTCCCCCTTCGACTGCGCGTCGGAGACGATCTCGGCCACCAGGTCGTAGGCCTTGCGGATCTCGGGCAGGTGGGTCTGCCCGAAGGAGTTTGCCGCCCTGGTGACCTCGACGATGATCACCTTCATCAGCTCCGGCTCGTGGCGGTAGGACTCGATGATGAAGTTGGCGACGCCCGCGAGCTTCTCGCGCGGCGGCGCATCGGAGCCGCGGATCTCCTGGCTCGCCTCGACCAGCAGCGCCCAGCGCTCGGAGAAGAGCTCGTTCAGCATCTGATCCTTGGAGTTGAAGTAGTGGTAGACCAGCCCGTAGGCGACGCCGGCCTCGGTCGCCACGTCGGAGACGCGCGCCGAGTGAAAGCCCTGGCGGGCGAAGACCGTGATCGCGGCATCGAGGATCGCCCGGCGCTTGTCGGGGGCGGCTGCCTGCGCCATCACCGGGCTCCCGCCAGAGCGCCCTCGGGCCACTCATAGGCCTCGGGGCGCCGGTGGCGCAGCGACGGCAGCCGGTCCCGAACGTCGTCCTGGTTCGCGAAGTCGAGGTCGGCGGCGACGAAGGTCTCGGTGTCGGGAGCCTGCGCCACGACCACGCCCCAGGGATCGACGATCATCGAGCGGCCGTAGCTGCGGTAGTGAGGCGGGGCGGCGCCGATCTGCCCGGCGGCGACGATGAAGACCTGATCCTCGATCGCGCGGGCGCGGATCAGCACCTCCCAGTGGTCCCGCCCGGTCCGCTCGGTGAAGGCCGAAGGGACAGTGATGACGCGAGCGCCCCGCAGGGCGAGGATCCGGTAGAGCTCGGGAAAGCGGAGGTCGTAACAGATCGTCAGCCCGACCTGCGCCTCGCCGGCCTCGCCGAGCGCGATCCGATCACCGGCCTGCTCGATCTCGGACTCGCGGTAGGAGACGTCCGCGACGTCCACGTCGAACATGTGAAGCTTGCGGTAAACCGCCAGCCGCTCGCCATCGGGGCCGAGCATGACCGAGGTGTTGGCGAGCTTCTCCCGGCCCTCGACCAGCTCGGGCACGCTGCCCGCAACCAGGAAGATGCCGAGCTCGCGCGACCAGCTCGCCGCCGCGCTCAGCGTTGGCCCGTCGAGGGGCTCGGCCGCAGCGCGAATCGCCTCCGGGGCACCGAGCGCGGTCCATTTCTCCGGCAGCACGACGAGCTCGGCGCCATCCGCGGCGGCGGCGCGCACGAGCCGTTCGGCGACCTCGAGATTGCGGTCGACCTCGTCCGTGGAGTTGAGCTGTACCGCTGCCGCGCGCACGTTGACTGACCAGTCAATCTAGAGGGTAAGGGGCTGGAGAGCGGGTAAGCGAGGCCAGATGCTCCGCAGGCTGCTGCCACGCACGAGGTCCGCCTTCGAGTCGCGGACCCAGGTCTGGCGCGAGGTGGGCCTGGGCTCCGAGATCGATCGCTCCGCCGCACGGCGCGGGCGGGGCGGCGCGGTGGTCGCAGCGGCCCTGATCGCAGCCGTTC
>DATBHQ010000093.1:0-9496 GCA_036557385.1 Solirubrobacterales bacterium
AGAACCCCGAGGAGGCGAGGAGTCGCGCTCCCGCCGAGCCGCGGGCGTACTCATCCCAGGAGGCGAGCAGGGTCGCCGAGCCGCGGCGATAGAGCTCGCTCTCGGTCCACGCCGGCGCCTGCAGGCGCATCAGCCGCGCCACCTCTCAGGGACGAGGACGACCCGAAACCCGTCAGGGTCCTCGAGGGTCGTGCCATGTTCGCTCCAGTACGGATTCGCCGGCGTCACCGGATTCGCACCGAGCCGCGCCATGACTGCCTGCACCGACGCCTCGTTTTCGAGATAGAGGACAAGCAGCGACTCCGGATGTGGGGTGGGCGGCGCCTGATCGCCGCCCGTCGTGAATTCGAGATGGGTGCCGCACTCCCCGGTCGCGAGGAAGACGCCGTCGTAGCCGGCGTGATCGCGGAAGCGGCCTGCCTCCCGCAGGCCGATCCCGTCGCGATAGAAGCGAAGGATCTCCTCGAGCTGCGCGGTGTGCCTGGCGATGCGGATTTCCATCATGAGTGGACCGTTCAGTCCAGTGAAGATCCGGGGACGTTACACGCTTCCGCCATAGTTGGACTAGGCAGTCCAGATCGCTACAGTCCGGTCGTGATCGAAACACCGAAGACCGTGAAGGGCCGGGAGACCCGTGAGCGCATCGTCGCCTCCGCGGCCGACCTGATCCGAGAGCGCGGCGTGGCCGAGACCAGCCTCGATGACGTGATCGATACGGCGCGCGTCAGCAAGGGCCAGCTCTACCACTACTTCGCCGATCGGGAGGACCTGCTTCGCGCCGTGGTCGCGCACAACTGCGAGCACGTCCTCGCGAATCAGGGGCCGGAGCTCGGCCCGTTCGACAGCTGGAGGGCGATTCGGGCGTGGCTCGACAAGCTCGTTGACCTTCAGTTGCGGCGCCACGGTCGCGGAGGCTGCCCCGTCGGCTCCCTCGTCGGCCAGCTGGCTGAATCGGACGACGAGGTCCGCGGCGCGCTCGACGCCTCGTTCGATCGCTGGGAGGGTGAGATCCATGAGGGCCTCGCGGCCATGCAGGCACGGGGCAAGCTCTCGCGGCGCGCCGATCTCGACGAATTGGCGACGGCGACCCTGGCCGCCATTCAGGGTGGCCTCGTTCTCACACAGGCCCGGCGTGACCCGCGACAGCTCCAGGTCGCCGTCGATGCCGCCTACGAGCATCTCCGACGCTGCGCAACCTGAGGCGTCTTCGCCGGCCGCTGTAACTTCTCCTCAGCAAAGTGGACTGAACAGTCCACTCATAAGCCAACCGAAGGAGCGGCCATGCCGGCCACAACCGACAGGAGCAAGGCACGCGGGCGAGTCCGCGTCGAAACCGGGGCGAAGCGGGTCCGGGCGTATCTCGGCGGGGAGCTGGTCGCCGACACGACGCGGCCCACGCTCGTCTGGGAAGGGCCGCACTACCCCGTCTACTACTTCCCGCTCGAGGACGTTCGGGGAGAGCTGATCGAGGACGGCGGCGTCGCTCACTCGCCGAGCCGCGGGAACGGTCGGACCTTCACCGTCCGCGCGGGGGGAAACGAGGCACCTGGTGCGGCGCTCCGATACGAGAATTCGCCTATCCCCGAGCTGAGGGATGCGGTGCGCCTGGACTGGGACGCGATGGACGCTTGGTTCGAGGAGGACGAGCAGGTCTTCACTCACGCCCGCAACCCGTACACGCGGATCGACATCCTCCCCAGCTCGCGGCACATCCGGATCGAGGTCGATGGGGTGACGGTCGCCGAGTCGACCAACGCCAGGCTGCTCTTCGAAACCGGTCTGCGGACGCGCTACTACCTGCCGAAGCCTCATGTCCGGATGGATCTGCTCGTTCAGACACCATCGGCCACCTATTGCCCCTACAAGGGCACGGCCGAGTGGTGGTCGGTCCGGGTCGGCGGCAAGGAGTACCCCGACCTGGCCTGGTCGTACCGAATGCCGCTGCCGGAGAGTCAGAAGATCGCCGGCCTGGTGGCCTTCTATGACGAGAAGGTCGACGTCTACGTGGACGGGGTCCTTCAGGGGAAGTAGCCCGATCCGAGCTGTTCGGACCGTTGCTGACTTAGGCTGCCGCCATGGAACTGCTGGCCCCCGACGTCACCCGCATCGCGCCCGAGCGCGACGAGCCGGCGAAGGACAGGGTCCCGGACCAGCTCGCCTCAGGCACCCCTGAGCCGCTCCGCGGCGAGCTGAGCGGGCTGCTCGGCGAGGACCGAGTCCTCACCAGGGTGATCGACCTGGTCCGCTACGCCTCTGACGCGAGCCCCTACCGGCTGCTGCCGAAGGCGGTGGTGATGGCTCGCGATGCCGAGGACGTCTCGAAGGTGCTCGCCTTCGCGCGCCGCACGGGCGTGCCGGTCACCTTCCGGGCGGGCGGCACCAGCCTCAACGGCCAGTCACAGACCGATGGGATCCTGGTCGACGTTCGCCGCCACTGGGCCGGTGTGGAGGTGCTCGACGACGGGGCCCGAGCCCGGGTCAGGCCGGGCACGGTTCTGGGGCACGCAAACCGGGTGCTCGCGCCGCACGGCCGCAAGCTGGGTCCGGATCCGGCCAGCACCGACATCGCCTGCGTCGGCGGCGTGCTCGCCAACAACTCCGGCGGCATGCGCTGCGGGATCGTCGCCGACTCCTACAGCACGGTCCGCTCCCTCACCTTCGTGCTGCCTTCGGGGACCGTGATCGACACGGCCGCCCCGGACGCCGCGAAGCACTTCGCAGAGGCCGAGCCGGAGCTGGCCGAGGGGCTGGCCGAGATCCGCGACGAGATTCGCGCCGACGCCGAGCTCAGCGAGCGGATCCGCAGCAAGTTCCGGATCAAGAACACCACGGGCTACCGGCTCTGCGCCTTCCTCGACGAGGACGAGCCGGTCCAGATCTTCCGCCGCCTGTTGATCGGGTCCGAGGGCACCCTGGGCTTCATCGCAGAGGCGGTCTTCGAGACCGTGGCGAAGCCCTCCAGGACAACGGTGTCGTGGCTCCACTTCGACGGGATCGAGTCGGCGACGGAGCCGGTGCCCGCCCTGGTCGAATCCGGGGCGACCGCGGTCGAGCTGATGGTCGCCCCCGCGCTGATGGTCGCCGCGCAGAACATCGCCGGCGCGCCGCAGGACTGGCTTGAGCTGCCACCCACCTCGGCCGCGTTGCTGGTCGAGTTCGGCGCCGAGAGCGATGGCGAGCTGGACGAGCTGGTGGCGGGCGCCGAGGAGATCCTCCGCGAGCACGAGCTGATCCGCCCCGCTGACTTCACCAGGGATCCGGAGCGGGTCGAGGTCTCCTGGACCGTCCGCGAGGGGCTCCACGGGCTGGTCGGGCGATTCCGCCCGCCGCCGAGCTCTCTGATCATCGAGGACGTCTGCGTCCCGCCCGAGCGCATCGCCGAGTCCGCCCGCGACATCCAGGCGCTGCTCACCGAGCACGGCTTCCTCCCCGGCGTCGCAGGTCACACCTCGGCCGGGAACCTCCACTTCATGCTGACGCCCGACTTCTCGAAGCCGGAGGACATCGAGCGCTACGAGGCGTTCATCGAGCAGCTCGTCCCGCTGATCCTCGACAAGTACGACGGCTCGCTCAAGGCCGAGCACGGCACCGGCCTCAACATGGCTCCGTACGTCGAGCGCGAGTGGGGGGCGAGGGCGACCGAGCTGATGTGGCGCGTGAAGGCGCTGGCCGACCCCCACGGTGTGCTCTCCCCGGGCGTGCTCCTCAGCCGTGACCCCGGCGCCCACCTGCGCAACCTGAAGACGACGCCCGAGATCGAGGAGGTGGCGAACACCTGCGTCGAGTGCGGCTTCTGCGAGCCGGTCTGCCCGAGCCGCCACCTGACCACCACGCCGAGGCAGCGAATCGTGATCCGTCGCGAGATGGCCCGCCAGCCCGCCGGCTCACCGGTCCAGCGCGCCCTGCTGGAGCAGTACGAGTACGACGGGATCCAGACCTGCGCGGCCGACGGGACCTGCCGGATCGCCTGTCCCCTCGGCATCGACACGGGCAAGCTCGTCAAGGGTTTTCGCGCCGAGGAGCACACCGAACGCGATCAGCGACGCGGGGCGCGCTTCGCCGCCCGCTGGGGATCGATCGAGCGCGGCGCCCGGGCGGGACTTCGCGCCCCCGCGCTGGGACGACTCGGCGCCGGCGCCGGTCGCGCGCTCTTCAGCGACGAGCTGATTCCGTCCTGGCCGAGCAACATGCCGCGGCCGGCGCCGGCGAAGCTGCCGGCCACCTCGCGCGACGGTGCCGCCGCCGTCTACATGCCCGCTTGCGTCAACCGGATCTTCGGGCCGCCGCGGGGTGACGGAGCGGGCCAGCATCTGCCCGCCGCGATGGTGGAGCTCTCCGCCCGAGCGGGCCTGCCGGTCTGGATTCCCGACGACGTCGCGGGCAACTGCTGCTCGGTGCCGTGGACCTCCAAGGGCTACACCGACGGCGCCCGCCTGATGGCGAACCGGACCGTCGAGGCGCTCTGGCGTTGGAGCGGCGAGGGCGAGCTGCCGGTCGTGATCGACGCCAGCTCCTGTGCCCTCGGCCTGGCGAGCGAGGTCACGGGCAACCTCACCGAGCAGAACCGGGAGCGGCACGAGGAGCTCGAGATCCTCGACTCGGTCGCCTGGGCGAAGCGGCTGCTGCCGAAGCTGCCGATCAGCGCGAAGCTCGGCTCCGTCGCTGTCCACCCGACCTGCTCGACGCGCCACCTCGGCATGGAGCGCGATCTCCGGGAGATCGCCACCGCGATCGCGGACGAGGTCGTCCAGCCGATCCGGGCCACCTGCTGCGGGATGGCGGGGGACCGCGGCCTGCTCCACCCCGAGCTCACGGCCTCCGCCACCGCCGAGCAGGCTGCGGAGCTGGCCGGCTCCGCCCACGATGCCTACCTCTCCAGCAACCGCACCTGCGAGATCGGCCTCCAGCAGGGGACGGGCGCGGCCTACGAGTCCTTCCTGATCCCGCTCGAGCGGGTCACCCGGTCTTAACCCGAAGCGACGAGACGGGCTCGGGCTTGCCGATGTGGTAGCCCTGGGCGAAGTCGACGCCCGCCTCGCGGACCAGGTCCATCGTCCGCTGGTCGGCGACGAACTCGGCCACGGTCCTGATGTCGAGGCCCTCGCAGACGTCGACCAGCGCGTTGACGATCAGCCGGTCGGTGCGGCTGTCGGGGAGGTCACGCACGAACTCGCCGTCGATCTTCAGGTAGCTGATCGGCAGGTGCTTGAGGTAGTAGAAGGAGGCGTAGCCGGCGCCGAAGTCGTCGAGCGCGAAGCGGCAGCCGAGCTTGGCGAGAGTCTCGGCGAAGCTCCGCGCGTGGTCGATATCGGCGACCGCCGCGGTCTCGGTGACCTCGAAGATCAGGCTCGCCGGGTCGATCCCGGCGCCGGCGAGCTGGCGCTTCACGTCGTCCGGGAAGCGGGTGTCGGTCATGGTCTTGCCCGAGAGGTTGACCTCGAGGATCAGCTCTCGGCCCTCGCGGTTGTGGGCCTCGATCAGGCGCACCGCCTGCTGGGTGACCCAGCGATCGATGCCGCCGATCAGGCCGAAGCGCTCGGCCGTGGCGAGGAACGCCCTCGGCTCGACCAGCCCGCCGCCGTCGTCGCGCATCCGCAGCAGGAGCTCGTACTGGGTCGTCTCGTCGCGCTTCAGGTCCATGATCGGCTGGGCCGCGAGGATGAAGAGACCCCTCTCGGTCGCCTGGCGCACGCGCTCCGTCCAGACCCGCCGCTCGTCCGTCTCCCTGCCCTCGGCGCTGAAGGCGAGCACGCGGTCGCGCCCCGCCTCCTTCGCCGCGTGCATCGCCGCCTCCGCCTCGGCGAGCAGCTCGGCGCCGACGACGGGCCGCTCCTCGAGGGCGGTGACCCCGGCGCTCATCGTGATCCGGAGGGCCTCTCCGTTCACGACGAAGGCCTGCTTGCGCACGCGATCGAGCAGCTCGTCGGCGAGTGACACCGCCTTGGTGCGCTCGGCCCCGTGTACGAGGACCCCGAAGACGTCCCCGCCCACCCGCGCGAGGATGTCGGTCCTGCGCAGCCGCCCCTTGATCACCTCGGCGAGGCCGACCAGCAGCTCGTCGCCGGCTGCCGAGCCGAGCGTCTCGTTGACGTACTGGAAGGTGTCGATGCCGAGCGCGATCACGCTGCCGCCGCTGCCGTAGCGGGCGGCGTAGTCGACATGCCGGGTGAGGGCGTGCTCGAAGCCGATCCGGTCGCTCAGCCCGGTGAGGGAGTCCCGGTCCGCGATCTCGCGAAGGCGTGCCTCCTCCCGCTTTCGGTCCCGGATGTCGCGCGCCATGGCGGCGAGCGACCGGACCGGGCCGACGCGCACCTCGCTCAGCGAGAGCTCGATGGTCACCGCCGTCCCATCCGGCTGACTGCAGACGACCTCGCGCCGCTCGCCGAGGATCGCCAGCTGCTCGCCCGCCGCGTAGGCGCTCAGCGTTCGCCCGTACTCGCCTCCGAAGGGCTCCGCCAGCAGCTCCGGGAACTCGCGCCGGACCAGCTCGTCGATCGGGTAGCCGAAGAGACGCTCGGCGGCGGCGTTTGCGTATCTGATCGCACCGCTCTCGTCGAGCAGGACGATCGCGTCCGGCAGATTCTCGAGCAGGGTGACGGTCGGGCCCGTCCCGTTGGTCGCGCCCGTGATGGCAGTCGCGGAGCTCACACGGGAGTATCGGCTTCCGCGCCTCGGGCCCTTAGACTCGCCCCGCCTTGTTCAGAGACGCACGGAGTCGGACCTCACGCTGGGCCCCGGTGGTGCGGGGCGCCGCGGTGGCCGGTCTCGCCGCGGCGGTCGCCGTTCCGTTCCTGCGCCGGAAGCTGAAGGTCCCAGCGGGCGCGACCGTGGCCGCCTTGGCCGCCGGCCCGCCCTCGCTGGCGGTCGTGGGCCGGCGGACCCGGCTCCGCGACGCCGGGATGTACGCGCTCCAGATGTGGATGTTCACGATGGGCCACGAGCTGCCCTACGACGACCCGGAGGCGGCGCGGCGGCGGCTGCGGGTGCGCTATCCGATCCGGGCGGACACCGTGCTGGGCGGGGGGGAGTTGCCCAACGTCCGCCTGCAGCGAGCCCTCGCGGGCCTCGGCAGGCGGAACACGCTCGACCGCGCCCTCTCCTGGATTCACTGGGCGTGGTTCCTCGAGCCCCACGGCGCGCTCACCTGGATCCTCGCCAGGCACCCCGAGCACTTCCCCCGCTCGGCGAGGCAGATGTCGGCGGTCTTCGACATCGGCTGCGCCGTCTACATGGCCGCCCCGACCGCGCCGCCCTGGTGGGCCTCCGAGCAGGGCTACACGGAGGCGAAGGTCCGGCGGATCATGCAGGAGGTGGGCGAGGAGGAGTGGGGGCGAGCCTGGCCGGTGCTCTACGACGCGCTGGGCGGCAACCCATGGGCGGCGATGCCCTCCCTTCACTTCGCCACCTCGCTGATGGCCGCGCTGCTGCTCGCAGAGACCAGCCCGGCGGCGGGGGCCCTCGGCTGGTCATACGCTGGGGCCCTCGGCTTCGCGCTCGTCTACCTCGGCGAGCACTACCTGGTCGACCTGCTGGTCGCGGCGGCGATCGTGACCGCGGTGCGCCGGGGCGAGCGCTATGTGGATCCGATCGCCCAGGCGATCAGCCGCGGCCTGCAGCGGCTGGAGCGCATCGCAAATCCCAGCTTCTGAGGCTCCCCCACGATCCGGGAGCGCCGTTTGCGAACATCTGTGTGGTGAGGGAGGAGCGCCCGAATAGCGCTTCCGAGCATGAGGAGACGGCCCGCGACATGGTCGCGGAGGCTGAGCCGAGCTTCTTCACGAATCCGAAGCGCCTCATCCAGACGATGGTCGCCGTCGTCCTGCTGTTCGTGGCGATCTACGTCGTCGTGCCGAGGCTGTTCGACCTCCAGGACGCGATCGCAAAGGTCGGCCACGGCGATCCCCTCTGGATCGGGATCGGCGTCGCCTGCTGCGTCGCGATGTTCGCCGCCTATGTAGCGCTCTTCCGAGGGGTGGTCGGCGAGAAGGTGATCCACCTCGAGTGGGGCGAGAGCTACCAGATCACGATGGCGGGGCTGGCGGCCACCCGGCTGTTCTCGGCCGGCGGGGCCGGGGGAATCCTGCTCACCTACTGGGCGCTGCGGAAGGCCGGCATGGAGAGACGCCAGTCCGTCTGCCGCATGGTCGCCTTCCTCGTCGTCCTCTACTCCGTCTACCTCGTCGCGCTGGTCATCTTCGGGATCCTGCTGAGGACGCACGTCCTCTCGGGGGAGGCGCCGCTCTCCGGCACGGTGATTCCGGCGGTCCTGGCGGCGGCCGCGCTGCTGGTCGGCCTGCTGCTCGCGCTTGTCCCGGATGACGTCGAGCGCCGAATCGACCGGCACACCTCCGGGCGCTTAGGCCGCATCGCCACCACGGTGGCGACGGCTCCGGCGACCTTCGCACAGGGCACGCGCACCGCGATCGCCTTCGTGCGCAAGCCTCGCGCGGGCGCGCTGGCCTTCGGCGGCGCGATCGGCTTCTGGGCGGCCAACGTCGCGATCCTCTGGGCGAGCTTTCACGCGTTCGACGTGCACATCCCCCTCGGTGTCGTCGTCCAGGGGTTCTTCCTCGGCATGGTCGCCAACTTGATCCCGTTCGCGCCGGGCGGGGTGGGGGCCGTCGACGCCGGGATGATCGGCGCCTTCGTCCTCTTCGGCCTGCCCAGCGCCGAGGTGTTCGCCGCGGTGCTCACCTACCGCGTGATCGCCTTCTGGCTGCCGATTCCGCCCGGGGTGGTCGCGTTCTTCCAGCTCCGCAAGACGGTCAATCGCTGGGAGGAGGAGGGCCGTGAGCGTCCCGAGCGCGCGCGCATGCGGGAGCCCGAGACGGCGCCCGCCGGGTCGTAACGAACGAACGCCTGCCGCTACTATAAAAAGTGAAGTAAGTGCCTCCCACCGACCCGCTGGGTAGGCTCCGAAAGGACCGAGATGGCCGAGACCAAGACTGACACCGAGCGGCTGGAGAACCTGATCATCGTCGGCGGCGGCCCCGCCGGCTACACGGCTGCGCTCTACGCCGCGCGCGCCGAGCTCGAGCCGCTGGTGATCGAGGGCTTCCAGTGGGGCGGCCAGCTCCAGAACACGACCGACGTCGAGAACTACCCCGGTTACAAGGAAGGCGTGATGGGCCCGGAGATGATGAACGAGTTCCGCGCCCAGGCCGAGCGCTTCGGTACCCGCTTCATCACGGACGACGCCACCGAGCTCGAGCTCTCGGACGGCGGGATCCACACCGTCACGGTGGGCAACGACACCCACAGGGCGAGGGCCGTGATCCTCTCGATGGGCGCCGAGCCAAAGCGCCTCGGCATCCCGGGCGAGCTGGAGCTGGCGGGCGCCGGCGTCTCCACCTGCGGCGTCTGCGACGGCGCCTTCTTCAAGGGAGAGGACGTGGCGGTGATCGGGGGCGGCGACTCGGCGCTGGAGGACTCGATCTTCGTCTCCAAGTTCGCGAAGCACCTCTACTCGATCCATCGCCGAGACGAGTACCGCGCC
>DATBHQ010000094.1:0-3968 GCA_036557385.1 Solirubrobacterales bacterium
CGCAAGGCGGGAGGACGTACTACCTTCATAAGACTCGTCCCGGGGCCAGTCCCGCCTCCCGGGACGATCGCGTCGGAAATCCCTCCCTGGCTACCGACGCGCAGGCGTGGCGCGGGCCGTGTGGACCCCCTGCCTCCCGCGGCCCCGCCACGCCGTCTCTTTTCGGCTCCAGGTCAAATTGGGGAAATGGGGGGCCACGACGAGCATTCAGTTCGCCTGGCCGACCGCGCCCCGAAGGGCTGCGAGGTCTTCTGAGCCGAAGACGATTCGATTCTGCGTCGCGATGTAGACGAGATCGAGATTGACCCCTGCCCGCGCGACCTTGCGGGCCAGGTCCGCGAGAACGCCGGGACGGTCCTCGACGTCGACCACGACCACCTCGCGCTCACGCGACACCGCGACGTGAGAGATCGCCAGCGCGTGCTTCACCGCCTCGGCGTGCGGGACCAGAATGTGCAGCTCAGCGCGATCGCCCGGTCCGATGCACGTGGCCGCCGCGATGTTCACCCCGGCGTCGCTGATCGCAGTCGCCACGTCCGCCAGCGCCCCGGGGGTGTTCTCGACGTCGATGACCAGGTCGACCGCCATGGGGCGGGGTCAGGCCCTGTCGCGCAGGTCCCGCAGCACGCGGTGCAGGATGCCGCCGTTCTGGAAGTAGCTGACCTCGTTCGGGGTGTCGATCCGGACGGTCGCCTCGAAGCTGACGTCCTCGCCGTCGTCCCGGTGAACGGTCACCTCGACCGTCTTGGCCTCGCCGTTCGCAAGCTCGCCGACGTCGAAGGTCTCCTCCCCGGTGAGCCCGAGCGAATCGATTGACTCGCCGTCCGGGAACTGGAGGGGGAGCACGCCCATCCCGATCAGGTTCGAGCGATGGATGCGCTCGAAGCTCTCCGCGATCACTGCCCGGACGCCGAGCAGGTTGGTGCCCTTGGCGGCCCAGTCGCGAGACGAGCCGGAGCCGTACTCCTTGCCGGCCAGGATGACCAGCGGCACGCCCTCGTCGGCGTACATCATGGCGGCTTCGTAGATCGTCGTCTCCTCACCGTCCGGCAGGTGTCGGGTGTAGCCCCCCTCTCCCTCGACGAGCTGGTTGCGGAGGCGGACATTGGCGAACGTGCCGCGGACCATCACCTCGTGGTTGCCGCGGCGGGAGCCGTAGGAGTTGAAGTCCCGCACCTCGACGCCCTGCTCCTGCAGCCACTCGCCGGCCGGGCTGTCGCGCTTGATCGCCCCCGCCGGGGAGATGTGGTCGGTGGTGACGGAGTCGCCCAGCACCGCGAGCACCCGCGCGCCCCCGATCGGCTCGACGGGCTTGGGCTCCGGGTCCATGCCCTCGAAGAAGCTCGGCTTGCGCACGTAGGTCGAGTCGGGCCAGGTGTAGCGGTCGCCCTCGGGAACCTCGATCCCGCGCCAGCGCTCGTCGCCGGTGAAGACATCGGAGTAGCTCCGCGTGAACATGTCGGCGCGGACGGCCTCGGCCACGACCTGCTTGATCTCCCCCGAGCTCGGCCAGATCTCGGAGAGGTGTACCGGCTGGCCGTCGGAGTCCGTGCCGAGCGGCTCGGAGGTCAGGTCGATGTCCATCCGTCCGGCGAGGGCGTAGGCGACGACCAACGGCGGGGAGGCCAGGTAGTTCGCCCGCGTGTCCGGGTTGATCCGGCCCTCGAAGTTGCGGTTGCCGGAGAGCACCGAGCAGACCACCAGGTCGTTGTCGTTGACCGCCTTCGAGATCGCCTCCGGAAGCGGGCCGGAGTTCCCGATGCAGGTGGTGCAGCCATAGCCGACGAGGTTGAACTGCAGCTCGTTCAGATAGCGGTCGAGCCCCGACTTCTCCAGGTACTCGGTCACCACCGTCGAGCCCGGCGCCAGCGAGGTCTTGACCCAAGGCTGGCGGCGCAGGCCGCGCTCCACCGCCTTCTTGGCGAGCAGCCCCGCCCCCAGCATCACGGAGGGGTTGGAGGTGTTGGTGCAGCTCGTGATCGCCGCGATCACGACATGGCCGTGGTCGAGCTCGACCGTCTCACCGCTCTCCAGCTCCACCGCCACGGCGTCGCTCGTCTCGACCTCAACCGCCACGTCGCCCTTGTCGACGTAGGTCCGCGGCCTGCCGCCGTCGCCGTCATGGTCCTCGGCGGGCGGGTCGGAGGCGGGGAAGGACTCGGCGATCGCCTCGTCCCGGCCGTTGCCGAGCTCGTCGCTCGCGTCCGGGTTCCACTCCCGCATCGTCTCGAGGAAGGCACCCTTGGCGTCCGAGAGCGCGATCCGGTCCTGCGGCCGCTTCGGGCCCGCGATGCTGGGCTCCACGTCCCCGAGGTCGAGCTCGAGGGTGTCCGAGTAGGTGGCCTCCTCGGAGTCGGGCTCGTGGAAGAGGCCCTGCTCGCGCGTATAGGCGTCGACGAGCTCGATCTGCTCGGTCGGTCGGCCCGTGAACTCGAGGTAGCGCAGCGTCTCGGCGTCGACGGGGAAGATCGCGCAGGTCGAGCCGAACTCCGGCGACATGTTGCCGATCGTCGCCCGGTCGGCCAGGCCGAGCCCCCCGATGCCGGGGCCGAAGAACTCGACGAACTTGGAGACGACGCCCTTCTCCCGGAGCATCTCGGTCACCGTCAGGACCAGGTCCGTCGCGGTCGCTCCCTCGCGCAGCTCGCCGGTCAGCTTGAACCCGATCACCTGCGGGAGCAGCATCGAGATCGGCTGACCGAGCATCGCGGCCTCGGCCTCGATCCCGCCCACGCCCCAGCCGAGCACGCCGAGGCCGTTGATCATCGTCGTGTGCGAGTCGGTTCCGACCAGCGTGTCGAGATAGGCCTGCGGCGTCCCGTCGACCTCATGGGTCCAGACGCACTGCCCCAGGTACTCGAGGTTGACCTGATGGCAGATGCCGGTCGCCGGCGGCACGACCCGGAAGTTGTCGAAGGCGGTCTGGCCCCAGCGCAGGAACGCGTAGCGCTCGCCGTTGCGCTCGTAGTCGCGCTCTGCGTTCACCTCGAAGGCGCGCTGGTTGCCGAAGGCGTCGACCTGTACGGAGTGGTCGATGATCAGATCGACGTCCACCTGGGGGTTGATCGCCGCCGGATCGCTGCCCAGCTCCTCCATCGCGTCCCGCATCGCGGCCAGGTCGACGACCGCGGGAACGCCGGTGAAGTCCTGCATCAGCACCCGGGCGGGCTGGAAGGGGATCTCGACGGACGGCTCGGCCTTCGCGTCCCAGCTGGCGATCGCCTCGACGTCATCGGAGGTGACGCCGGTGCCGTCCTCGAGGCGAAGCGCGTTCTCGAGCAGCACCTTCAGCGAATAGGGAAGTCGCGCGACGTCGAAGCGCTGCTGCAACGTGTCGAGCCGGTGGATCTCGAACTCCCGATCCCCGACCGACAGGGTCGCCTGCGCTCCGAAGCTGTCCTTCGCGCTCACAACCTCAGTCTATTCCCGGCCCTCCGCCGGCTAGACGCTCCGATGTCCGTGCGGGGACGGGTCGCCGTTAGTGCTTGCGGTGCTTCTTGTGCTTCTTGTGCTTATTGGCCTTCTTGCCCTTGACCTTCACCTTGGCGTTCTGCACCGTGTTGCCGGCGGGGTCGACGGTAGTGATCTCGATCCGGACCTTGCCGGGAAGGGCCTTGGCGGCGCTCTTCGAGAGCTTCACCTTCACGATCCCGGACTGACCGGCGGCGATCGTCGCCGTGCCCTTGCCGAGGACGCGCTTGCCCTTCTTCTTGTGCTTCTTCGCCTCGGCGGCCGAGCGCTTGCCCTTCTTGTGCTTCTTCGCCTTCTTGCGCTTACCGAGCACCTTGAGGCTCACCTGGCAGGACGTGCCACTCGGGGCCGCGTCTACCGGCACCTTCAGGTTCCTCCCCTTGCGCTTCACCTTGCCCGAGCCGAGGGTGGCCCTGACGAACTCGGTGGAGGAGAACTGCGGGGCGATCTCCGCTCCGCAGGGCAGCGGGAGCGCCGATGCGGCATTGACCTGGCCG
>DATBHQ010000095.1:0-12378 GCA_036557385.1 Solirubrobacterales bacterium
AGCGCCAGGTTGACCGAGCGGTTGACGATCTTCATCTGGCCGCCGCCGACCAGCTCCTTGAACTTGACCAGCGAGAAGTCCGGCTCGATGCCGGTCGTGTCGCAGTCCATCAGGAAGCTGATCGTCCCGGTGGGGGCGAGGACGGTCGCCTGCGCGTTGCGGTAGCCGTGCTGCTCGCCGAGCGCTACCGCCTCGTCCCAGGACTCGCGGGCGGCGTGGAGCAGCGGCTCCTCGACCAGCTCGTCTGAGATCTCGTAGGCGGCGGACTGGTGCATCCGCATCACCTGGTTGTGCGGCTCGCGGTTCAGCTCGTAGCCGTCGTAGGGACCGACATTCGCCGCGATCTCTGCGGACATCTTGTAGCCGCGACCCGTCATCAAGGCGGTGATCGAGCCGGCCAGCGCGCGGCCCTCGTCGGAGTCGTAGGGCAGGCCGTTCGCCATCAGCAGCGCGCCGAGGTTCGCGTAGCCCAGGCCGAGCTGGCGGAAGGCCCTCGCGTTCCGGGTGATCTCCTCCGTCGGGTAGCTGGAGAAGGCGACCAGGATCTCCTGCGCCAGGAAGACGATGTCCACCGCGTGGGTGAAGTCGTCGACGTCGAAGGTCCCGTCCTCGTTGCGGAACTTCATCAGGTTGAGCGAGGCGAGGTTGCAGGCCGAGTCGTCGATCGACATGTACTCGGAGCAGGGGTTCGAGGCGGTGATCGGCCCGGTGTTCGGGTCCGTGTGCCACCGGTTGATCGTCGTGTCGTACTGGATGCCCGGGTCCGCGCACTGCCAGGCGGCATCCGCGATCTGGTCCATCAGCTCGCGCGCCTTGACCGTCTTGACCGGCTTGCCGTCGACCCGGCCGACCAGGTCCCAGTCCTCGTCGTCGGCGACCGCCTGCATGAACTCGTCTGTGACGCGGACCGAGTTGTTCGCGTTCTGGAACTGGACCGAGGCGAAGGCGTCGGAGTCCAGGCGCATGTCGAAGTCGGCGGCCTTCAGCGCGGCGGCCTTCTTCTCCTCATCGGCCTTGCACCAGATGAACTTCTCGATGTCCGGGTGGTCGACGTCGAGCACCACCATCTTGGCCGCGCGGCGGGTGCCGCCGCCCGACTTGATCGCGCCGGCCCAGGAGTCCGCGCCGCGCATGAAGCTGACCGGGCCCGAGGCGATCCCGCCCTTGGAGAGAGGCTCCATCGAGCCGCGGATCTTCGAGAGGTTGATGCCGGACCCCGAGCCGCCCTTGAAGATGATCCCCTCCTTGGTGTTCCAGGAGAGGATGGAGTCCATGTCGTCGGTGACCGAGAGGATGAAGCAGGCGGACGCCTGCTCGGAGCCGGGGTCCTTCCAGCCGACGTTGAACCAGACGGGCGAGTTGAAGGCGGCCTTCTGGTTGACCAGGATCGAGGTGAGCTCGTCCTCGAAGGCGTCGCCGTCCTCATCGCTTGCGAAGTAGCCCTGCTCGCGCCCGACCTCGGCGATCCGGCCGGCGACGCGGCTCACCATCTGCTTGACGGAAGTCTCACGCTCCGGGGAGCCGGGTTGCCCTCGGAAGTACTTCTGGGCGACGATGTTGGTGGCGTTCTGGGACCAGGTCTTCGGGAACTCGACGTTCTCCTGCTTGAACGCCGGCTTCTCGGGATCGCCGATGATCGCGTCCCGTGTCTCCCAGTCGAGCTCCTCGTAGGGATGCACCCCGGCGCTCGAGAACCGCCGTTCGATGACCAGGCCCTTCTCGGTTGTCGTCCCTGCCTTGGAAGTGGCCCGTGCCATCAAATTTCTCCTCTCGCTCCGCTTTTGGGGTGAGCTCCGGAGCATCCTCGTTGCATCGGACGACAAAATCGACTCAGCTCATTCGTAATTTGCGGGGATTTCATGAGAGGCGCTCCAGACCCCCCGGAAGAGTTCCCGCAAACTGCAGATAGGCGCCGCGGTCGAGCTTTCGCAGGCCGTCGAGGCAGAGCTCGCCGATGCGGGCTGCGCTGAGCTCGTCGCCATTCGCGCGGAGCTCCTTCTCCACGACATCGACGATGAGGGAGAGGCGGCGGGGGTCGACGTTGCGCTTGTGGCTGGCCCGATTGAGGCTGCCGAGGAGCTTGTCCCGATCGAACGGCTGGCGGGAGCCGTCCCGCTTGATCACCTCGAGGACCTCCGGAACGGCGCGCTCATAGGTGGTGAAGCGATGCCCGCATTCGGTGCACTCGCGGCGCCGGCGAACGGCTCCGTCGGGGACGCGACGGGTCTCGAGGGTCCTGGTGGGGGAGTCGCAGCGGGGGCAGTGCACTCGTCAGAGTGTAGCGGGGTGTAGTGTCCGACTAACACCGGCAATGAAGGGGACCACTAGATGTAGTGCTCTCCCAAGAGGCGGATCGCCGTTTGCCCATCTGAGCACACCATGGTGTGGCTGAGTGGGCATTTCTAGCTGACGCCGATCCGGGCCCCTTCATTGCCGCAGTTGAAGTTCGCCCGTACGCTCCCCCCGTGCCCGACTACTTCCTCGTCGAGAACGCGAAGGGGCCCGCCTGGGACTCCTCCCGTGACGTGCGCGAGCAAGAGGGCTGGGACGAGCACGCGGCCTTCATGGACCGGCTCGCCGAGGCGGGCTTCGTCGTCCTCGGCGGCCCGATCGAGGGAGACGACCGCCTGAGCGCGCTGCTCATCGTCGATGCGGAGGACGAGGCGGCCGTCCGCGCCCGGCTCGCCGACGACCCCTGGTCGGAAGGGGTCCTGACGATCGAGTCGATCCGGCCCTGGTCGGTCTGGCTGCGAGCTCCGAGGGGCTAGGACCCGAGCAGCCTCGCCAGCTTCTCGGGGGTGTTCGCCTTGTCCACCGGCGAGTAGAGGACCAGTCGCTGCTCGAGATTATCGTTCGGCCGGAAGGGCGCGTGCTCGAAGTAGAGCTTCCCGGCCGTCGGGTGATTGAGGACCTTGCGGCCGACGCCGCTCTTGGCGACCTCGTGCAGGTCCCACCACTCGCGGAACTCCGGGCTGCGCTGCTGCAGGTCCGAGATCAGGTCCTCGAAGTCGGGGTCTCCGACGTAGCGGGCGGCCTCCCCGCGGAAGCGGGCCACGATCCGTCGCGCGCCCTCCTCCCAGTCCGGATGGAGCTCGCGGCTGGCGGGGTCGGTGAAGAGCCGCCAGAGCAGGTTGCGGCGCCCCTCCGGCATCTCGGCCGGGTCGCCGAAGACCGCGGCGTGGGCGCGGTTCCAGGCCAGGATGTCGAAGCGCCGGCCCGTGATGCAGGCGGGGTTCGGATCGAGGTTCTCCACCAGCCGCCTGATCGTAGGATCCACGGCCTCCTTCGGAGCCCTGGCCGGCGTGACCTCCTCGCCGCGGCCGAGGAGCATCACGTGGGCGTGTTCGGCGGGGGTGAGGTCGAGCGCTCGGGAGATCGCCTCCAGGACCGATGCCGAGGCGCGGACCTCCCGCCCCTGCTCGAGCCACGTGTACCAGGTGGTGCCCACCCCGGCCAGCTGCGCGACCTCCTCGCGGCGCAGACCGGGGGTGCGGCGGCGGCCGCCGCCGGGCAGGCCGACGTCCTCGGGCCGGATCGCCTCGCGGCGGTTGCGCAGAAAGTCGGCGAGCTCGGCCCGCTGGGGAGCCCCATCGCCGTTCGCCTTGCCGTTGCCCCTCGCGGTGTTCTTGGGTGGTGCTTTTGATACCAGGATAAACCCCTCTCTTGTACCTGGATCGAAATGATCGCAGACTGTCCGGCAGATGGCAAGCGAAAACGTCCACCCGACATCACGGACCACAGGGGGTCCCTCGTTGAATCCACAGATGAGCGCCGCTCAGCACACGTCAACACGCCGGAGCCCATGGTTCCTGCCGGTGCTCTTTGCCCCGGTCTTCATGGTCATCGCCGACGTCTTCATCGTCAACGTCGCCGCGCCCTCGCTCCGCGAGGACATCGGGGCAAGCGACTCGGATCTCCAGTGGGTGGTCGCGGCCTACCTGCTCACCTATGCGCTCTCGATGATCACCGGTGGGCGCCTCGGTGATGTCCTCGGTAGGCGCCGGATGTTCAAGGCCGGCGTCGCCGGCTTCACGTTCGCCTCGGTCCTCTGCGCGCTCGCACCGAATCCGACCGCCCTGATCGCAGCCCGGCTGCTCCAGGGGTTCGGCGGCGCCGCGATGTGGCCGCAGGTGCTCTCGATGATCCAGGTCGAGTTCGCGCCGGCGGAGCGGCCCAGGGCCTTCGGCGTCCAGGGGCTCGTTCAGGGCCTGGCGGCGATCAGCGCCCAGCTCATCGGCGGCGGTCTGATCGCTCTCGATCTGCTCGGACTGGGCTGGCGCTGGGTGTTCCTGGTGAACGTCCCGGTGGGCGCGATCGCGCTGCTCGCCGCGGACCGGGTGATCCCGGAGTCCCGCTCGGAGACCGCTCGCCGCCTCGACCTGCGCGGCGTCGCCCTGGCGACGCTCGCGCTGAGCCTGGTGATGATCCCGGCGGTCGAGGGCCGCGAGGTCGGCTGGCCTGCCTGGACCTTCGCCTCGTTCGCCCTCGCGATCCCCGCCGCGGCGCTCTTCATCGCGGCCGAGAGGCGGATCACGGCACGCGGGGGTTCCCCGCTGGTGGAGCTGCGCCTGTTCGAGACGCGCGGCTTCCGGATCGGCCTGGTCTCGGCTACCACCCTGTACTTCGTGATCTCGTTCTTCTTCCTGCTCTCCATCTACCTGCAGGAGGGGCTCGGCCTGACCCCCCTCGACTCGGGCCTCGCCTTCACGCCGCTCGCCGTCGCCTTCGTCGCCGCCTCGCTGACCGGGCCGCGCCTGGCCGACGGAGTCCGGGAGTACCTGCCCCAGGTCGGCGCGACGATCGCCGCGCTCGGCCTCCTGGCGACGATCTTCGCGGTGCAGTCGACGGTGGACGGCTCGGTCTCCCTCTGGCTGATCCTGGCGATGCTGCCCGTGGGCGCGGGAATGGGCACCGCGATTCCGCCGCTCATCCACCTCGTCCTTCGGGCCGTGCCCGCCACTGACGCCGGCGCCGCCTCCGGCACCCTGGTCACCGCGCAGCAGATCGGCAACGCGCTCGGCGTGGCGGCGGTCGGGACCGTCTTCTTCTCCGAGCTCGGCTCGGCGACGAGCGCGTCTGCGTTCGGCGACGCCTTCTCCGTCGCCCTGGCGGTGCAGGCGGCCTTCGCCCTGGCCGCCGCGGCGCTGGTCTCGCGGGCTCGGCGGACGGTCGATGAGCATGCTCCGGCCGCGATGCCTGCGGGCGAGGGCGCCTAGGGCCAGGCTTCTCGCGCGGTCAGCCCGGTTACCAGGAACTGACAATCGGCCGGCGGCCAGGCCCTATGGTTCGCCTCATGACGGCGGACGGAGCGCAGGCGGGCGGCCGGGATCCGATCGACGTCGCCCGCGAGGCGGCGGAGGCGGCGGGCGAGCGATTCGGGCAGGCCCGGGCCGAAGCCGCCGAGCGCCTCGGCCAGGCCCGCGTCGAGGCCGGTGAGCGGCTCGAGGCCGCCGTGGGCGCGGTCAAGCCCCGCCTCCGGGGGGTCTCCCACAAATGGGCGTTCTTCGTCTCCCTCGGGGCAGGCGCCGCCCTGGTGCTGCTCGCCAACGGCTCGAAGGCGACGATCGCGGCCGCGATCTACGCCTTCAGCCTCTCGGCGCTGCTCGGGGTCAGCGCTCTCTATCACCGCATCGACTGGCGGCCCGCCGCCAGACGCTGGATGCGGCGGCTCGACCACACGATGATCTTCGTGCTGATCGCGGGGACCTACACCCCATTTGCCCTGCTGGTCCTGCACGGCGATCTCGCCCGGGTCGTGCTGATCGCGGTCTGGGTGATGGCGGGCGCGGGCACCGTCCTCAACCTGCTCTGGTGGAACGCGCCGAAGCCGGTGACCGCGGCCGTCTACATCTCGACCGGGTGGGTCGCGCTGCTGGCCATCCCGCAGCTCTGGGACGGCCTCGGGCCGATCGGCTTCGGGCTGATCGTCCTCGGCGGGATCCTCTACACGGCCGGGGCCGTCGTCTACGCGCGTCGCCGGCCCGACCCGAGGCCCGCGGTCTTCGGCTACCACGAGGTCTTCCACCTGCTGGTGATCGCAGCCGCTGCCTGCGACTTCGCGGCGATCGCGGTCTACGCCCTCCCCTCCGGCTGAGGCGGACGAAGCTCACGTAACGCCCGTCTCGATTGTGAGACGGTTCCCCGAACCGAGCGAGGAAGGGGAGAGGATGGCGGAGCTGAGCGAGCAGAAGCAGCAGGCGCGCGCGATGTGGGCGATGGGGGACTACCCCGCGATCGTCGACAAGATCGCCGGCGCGGGAGCGAAGGCCGTGGAGGCGGCGGGCATCGCCGAGGGGCAGGAGGCGCTCGACGTCGCCTGCGGCTCCGGCAACGCGGCGATACCGGCGGCGCTCACCGGCGCGAGCGTGACCGGCCTGGACATCACGCCGGAGCTCCTCGAGGCGGCCCGGGAGAACGCCGCACGGGCGGGAGTGGAGATCGAGCTCGTCGAGGGCGACGCCGAGCAGCTGCCCTTCGAGGACGGCAGCTTCGACGCCGTGGTCTCGGTCTTCGGCTGCATGTTCGCCCCCGACCACCAGGCGACCGCGGCGGAGCTCGCCAGGGTTCTGCGACCGGGCGGGCGGATGGCCGTCTGCGCCTGGACCCCCGCCGGGAACATCGGCCAGTTCTTCATGACGGTCGCGAAGCACATGCCGCCGCCACCGGAGGGCTTCCAGCCTCCGATCCTCTGGGGCACCGAGGACCACGCCCGCGAGCTCTTCGACGGGACCGGCGTCGAGCTCGAGTTCGAGGAGGCCGCCGTCGACTTCTCCGCTGAGTCGGCCGAGGAGTACCTGGTCGAGTACGAGACCAAGCTACCGCCGGTCGTCGCGGCGAAGGCCGCGCTCGGCCCGCAGGGGAAGTGGGACGTCCTCCGCGCCGAGCTCGAACAGCTCTACGACTCACAGAACACCGCAGACGACGGCAGCTTTCGCGCGCCGGGCGAGTACCTGGTGATCAAGGGGCGCAAGACCGCCTAGGGGTTAGGGTGCGCGGCCGCGAATGGCCGCGATCGAGATAGACAGCGTCAGCAAGAGCTTCGGGTCGGTGCAGGCCGTCTCCGGTCTCTCCTTCCAGGTCGAGGCGGGACGGGTGACCGGCTTTCTCGGCCCGAACGGGGCCGGCAAGTCCACCACCATCCGGATGCTGCTCGGCCTGGTCCGGCTCGACTCGGGCACGGCGCTGCTCGACGGCCGCACCTACGGGGACCTCGACGAGCCCAGCCGGCACGTCGGCGCCGTCCTCGAGGACGCGAGCTTTCATCCCGGTCGCAGCGGCCGAAACCACCTGCGCATCCTCGCCGCCGCCGGGGGACACCCGCCGGCCCGGGTGGAGGAGGTGCTGGACACGGTGGGGATCGCCGATGCGGGCGATCGCCGCGTCAAGGGCTACTCGATGGGGATGCGCCAGCGGCTCGCGATCGCGGCGGCGCTGCTCGGCGATCCCGAGGTGCTGATCCTTGATGAGCCCGCGAACGGCCTCGACCCCCCCGGGATCCGCTGGATGCGCGAGCTGCTCCGCTCCGAGGCCGCGCGGGGGCGGGCGGTGCTCGTCTCCAGCCACCTGCTCTCGGAGGTCTCGCAGAGCGTCGACGACATCGTCGTGATCTCCCACGGGGAGCTTCGCGCGGGCGGTTCGCTGCAGGAGGTGCTCGCCCGAGCCGAGGGCGGCGGCACGCGGGTCCGGGCCCGGGACGCGGACGCACTGAGACGGGCGCTGGGCGCGGCGGGGATCGAGTTCCAGCCCGATCCCTCGGGCGCCCTGATCGCGGGCGGCGCCGCGCCCGAGCGCGTCGGCGAGATCGCGAACGAGGCGCGAGTCGCGCTCTCGGAGCTGAGCGGCGTCGGTCGCTCCCTGGAGGACGTCTTCCTCGAGCTCACTGGCGAGCGGGAGGAGCCCGGCGAAGGCGGGGGCGGATGAGCCGGCTGCTGAGCTCGGAGCTGATCAAGCTCCGCACGACCCGCACCTTCTACGCGCTCGCGGCGGCGGCGATCGGAGTCTCGCTCCTGATCACGATCCTGATCGCCGCGACCGAGGAGGCGACGAAGGCAGACGTGCTCACCGACGTCTTCCAGAACGATGCCAGCACCCTCTTCATCATGATCCTGGCGATCGTCGGGATCACCGGCGAGTGGCGCCATCGCACGATCACCAGCTCGCTGCTGGCCGCGCCCGACCGGATCCGGTTCCTCGCCGCGAAGACCCTCGCCTTCGCGGCGGCGGGCGCCCTCCTCTCGCTGGCCGTCTCGATCTCGATCGGGATCGCCGGCTACGCGATCCTCGGGTTCCGGGACCAGCCCACCCCGGCGCTCTCGGACGTGATCGACCTGTTCCTCCGCAACGCCGGGGTGGCGGCGCTCCTGGGAGCGTTCGGGGTCGGCGTCGGCGCCCTGATCCGCAACCAGCCGACGGCGATCGTCGCGATCCTGGTCTTCACCTTCGTCGTCGATCCGCTGCTCGCCGCGTTCACGCCGGCGGTCGACCGCTTCAGCCCAGTCGGCGCCCTGCCGAGCGCGATCCAGGGCATCGACCCCGACGACGTCGGCTCGCCCGAGGTGGACTTCCTGGCCGTCGTCCCGGCGCTCGCCCTGATGCTCGTCTGGATCTCGGCTTTGTTCGCAGCCGGCAGCGCGCTGCTGGTCTCGCGCGACGTCGAGTAGCGGCCGTCGGCCGCGGGCTACTGGACGAGCTTGTCCCTGCCCTTGCCGCCCCTCAGCCGGTCCCTGCCGGGGCCCCCCCTCAACCTGTCCCTGCCGGAACCGCCCTTGAGGACGTCCCTGCCGGGACCGCCCTTCAACCTGTCCCTGCCCCCCTCGCCGTAGAGCCTGTCGCGGCCCCGGCCTCCGTTCAGGGTGTCCCTGCCCTCGCCACCGCAGATCACGTCGTTGCCGGCGAGGCCGCGGATCGTGTCGTTCCCGCCTAGACCGGCGATCACGTCACGCCCTGCGGTGCCCGTGAGGCGGTCGGCGCCCTCGGTGCCGGAGAGAGTCGCGGCCTCTCCGGCGCAGCTCACCGCGGACAGCGGCGTCTGCGTGGGCGGTGGCGGTGGCGGCGTAGAGCCACCTCCCGGCGGAGTCTGTGGCGCGCACGGGAAGGGACCGCTCGTCGGTTGCAGCCGGTAGACCGTCGCCGGATCCCCGAGCGTCGCCACATAGATGTGGCCGCAGGCGTCCTCGCCGAAGGAGTCCACGTTGGTGGCGGAGAGCCCGAGACCCGAGGGTTGGCTCATGGTTCCCGCGGAGAGCTTCGCCGTCTGCAGCTCGCCGCTGAAGCCGTCGTTGATGTCGGCGAAGATGTAGCGGCCGAGCAGGGACGGCAGCGCCTTGTCGCGGATCACGTAGCCCCCGGCCACGTCGGCGTGTCCAGGGGGGTCGGGGTGCGGATACTCGAGCACGGGCGGGGTGGGATTCGACGGCAGTGGATCGCAGTCATCCGGCGTCGGCAGGACCGGGTGGGTCGCTTCGAAGCAGTTCCAGCCGAAGTTCGCGCCTCGCCCGGTGCCCTTCGGCATGAAGTCGATCTCCTCCCAGGTCATCAAGCCGACGTCGCCGATCGTCAGGTCACCCGTGAGGCGGTCGAAGGAGAAGCGCCACGGGTTGCGGAGCCCGTAGGCGTAGATCTCGTCCATGCCGGGCTTGCCCACGAACGGGTTGTCGGCGGGGATCGAGTACTGCCCCGGCATCGTCCCGGCGGGGTTGATCCGAAGGATCTTGCCGAGCAGCGTTCCCGTGTTCTGGCCGTTGCCCTCCGGGTCCCCCTGGGCCGCGCCGTCGCCGACGGAGATGTAGAGGAGGCCGTCGGGCCCGAACTGCAGCTGCCCCCCGTTGTGGATGGTGGTGGGGTCGGGGTGCGAGATCTGGAGCACGGGCCGGCTGCTGTCGGGATCCGCCACGTCGGGATCGGTAGCCGATCGGCGGTACTCGACGATCCGCAGGTTGTAGGGGCCGTCGTCCGCCGGCCCCGTGTAGAAGACGTAGAAGCGCCCGCTGGTCGCATAGTCCGGGGCGAGCGCCATCGAGAAGAGGCCGCAGTCGTTGCATCCCGTGTAGACGTCGGGAATGGTCAGGAAGGGGGCCGGCTGGGTGACCCCGTTCTTGACGAGCTGGATCGTCCCGGCCTGCTCGACCACGAACACGCGGCTTGGGTCGTCCGGAGCGCCCGTGACGTAGAACGGCATGTCAAAGCTCTGGCCGCCGAACGGAGCGAGCTGGACCTCCTGGCCCGCCGCGGGTGCAGCCGCGATGAGTAGCGCCGCCGTGATGAGACCGAGTGCGAAAGCTCTGCGCCTCATGGAGTCTCCCGTCACTGGGTGACGGTACTTCCAGCGAGAGGGGCTGTCAATTTCGAACCGCGCGTCGTCTTGACACTCCTCCGGCCCGATGAGATGGTCGGGCGATGGGCGGCGTGCGAAGCCGACCCCTGTGGGTTCTCGTCGCACTTGGACTCGCAATCCGCGTGGCGCTCGCCTTTGCGTTTCGCGGCACCAACCACATCCTCATCGAGCAAATTGCCGCGTCCGGGGTGCGCAACTGGAACTGGCACTCGGTGTACGAGAGCGGCGGTTTCATCGAATGGACCTATCCGCCCCTGTTCCTCGGGTGGCTCGCCGGGGCATCGTGGCTCAGTGACGCCACCGGTTTGTCCTTCCATGGCCTGGCGAAGCTCGGGCCCAGCCTTGCCGATGTCGGCCTGGCTTTGGCGATCTACGTCTACCTCGGCTGGCGTGGTGCCCGCGAGCGACTTCGCCTCGCGGGCGCGGCGCTGATCATGCTCGGTCCCTCGTTCATCGCCGTCTCCGGCTACCACGGTCAGATCGACTCCGTGGCGATCCTGCCGGCCGTAATCGCGCTCATGGTCTGGGAGCGAGACACGAGCCCCAATCGGGCCCTCTGGGCCGGTTTGCTGATCGGTGTCGGAGCGGCGGTGAAGCTCCCACCCCTGCTGCTCCTCCTGGCGTTGCTCGGATCGGCGAGGTCGTGGCGCGAGGGTGCCGCGCTCGTTGGAGCCGCTCTCGCCGTCCTGCTCGTGACCCTGGGACCACTCTGGGTCCGCGGTATCGACCTGACGCATGTCGTCAGATACACCGGCGTCCCCGGTTGGGGAGGCCTGAGCCTCGTGGTGGACCCGGCCTTTGGATGGCATTCGCTGACCCTGTCGACCCTGCCGCCGCGGCCCGCTCATGGCGACCTCGCGCAGACGATCCAGGACAACGCGCGCTGGATCACCGCGGTTGCGCTCGCGACCTACATGGGGTTTGTGCTGCGCTATCGCCCCGCCACGGTCGATGCGGCCGCCCTGCTCTGGCTGGTGATCTACGCCTTCAGCCCGAACTTCTTCCTCAACTACCTGGCGTGGGGATTGCCGTTCCTGATCATGGCGGGGTTCCTGGTCGAGGTCGCGGCGCTCGAGGTCCTGCTGATCGCGCCCACCGTCGCGTACTACGTCGCCCTCGCGCCCTCGTCCGCGCCCTCCACGACAACCGGGGTGCTGTACGTGCCCGCCATGATCGCGCTCTGGGTCGCTTGGCTGGTGGCGACACTGGCAGTGGCCCGGCGCATCGTCCAACGGCGCCAGACGGACGTCACCCCGCTCCAGTCGCCGCTCGTAAGCCTGTCCTGAAGCGGGGCGAACTAGGCGGAGGCGCCGAGCGCGGCCGCGAAGCGCTCCTTCTGGCCCTCGATCAGCCGCTGGACCTCATCCTCGCGGCCCCGCTTGATCAGCTCGACGGGATCGGGGTCGCCGTTGACGATCCCCTCGAAGAACTGCTTGCGGTCCTGATAGGTGGGGAGGGTCGCCTTGGCCCAGCCGCGGTGGTCGTTGAGGATCACCGCCAGGCGCGCGTAGGGCTCGCCGTAGGTCTCGGCGATCTCCCGCTTCATCCGCTTGGCGAGGGCCGGGGAGGCCCCGGCCGTCGAGATCGCGATCGCCAGCGGGTCGGTGCGGACGATCGCGGGGAGGATGAAGTTGCAGAGGGGAGGGACGTCGACCACGTTGACCAGCATCGCGCGGCGCTCGGCTCCCTCGTAGACGGCGACGTTCACGTCCGTGTCGCTGGTCGCCGCGATCACCATGAATGCGCCGTCCAGGTCACCGTCGTGGAACTCCCGGCGCTCCCAGCGGATCGACCCCTCCGCGGCGTAGCGCGCGAGCTCGGAAACGGCCTGGGGCGCGATCAGCTCGACCTCCGCGTCGCAGAGCAGCAGCCCCTCGACCTTCTCGAGACCGACGTCCCCGCCTCCGATCACCAGGCAGCGGCGGCCCTTGAGCTTGATCGCCGCCATGTAGAAGGGGGTGTCGAGCATGTCGCGCACGCAGCTCTGGTCGCAGATCCCGCGGCGGAACTGGCAGATGCATTCCTTGCCCTCGAAGGCCTGGGCC
>DATBHQ010000096.1:0-5286 GCA_036557385.1 Solirubrobacterales bacterium
CGGCTGGTACGTGATCTTCACCATCGGCGGCTACATCGGGGCGCTGCTGACCGCCTTCTACTCGTTCCGGATCGGCTTCCGGGTCGTCTTCGGCGAGCCCTGCGAGGAGGCGAAGGAGCTCGAGGGCGGCCACATCCACCACGCCGAGCCCGAGAACCCCGCTACCGGCGAGAAGGAGGACACCGAGGTCGGCTTCCCCGGCCCGACCCACCAGATCGCCGAGCGGGAGCTGCCGATGAAGATCGCAATGTCGGTGCTCGCCTTCGGCGCCCTGTTCGCCGGCTTCGTGCAGATCCCAGGCGTCGACGACGCCGTCCACAGGTTCCTGCACGGCTCCTTCCTCGACTCCCATCTCTACGAGCAGGGCCCGAGCACCACCGCCGCCTACCGGGGCCTGCTGATCGGAGGCCTGATCTCGGTGCTCGGCATCGCGATCGCCTACTACGCCTACATCCGCAACCGCGGCTGGACCGCCTCGCTGCAGCAGCGCTTCGGCTGGGCCCACGACTTGCTGGAGCGCAAGTGGTACTTCGACGAGGCGATCGACCTGCTCTTCGTCCGCCCGGCCCTCGCCGTCGGGCGCTGGACCAACCGCGTCTTCGAGCGCTACGTCGTCCAGGGACTGGTGGTCGCCGCGGTGGACCTGGTGCGCGGCGCCAACGCGGGCGTGCGCGGCGTCCAGTCCGGCTACCTGCGCTCGTATGCCCTGCTCCTGGTCACCGGCTTCGCCGGGCTCGGCCTCTACTTCCTCCTGCAGAGCTCGTGATGCCTGGTCTGGTTATGGAGATCGCGCCGTGATCGAGATCCTCCTCTGGGCACCGCTGGCGGCCGGCCTGATCGCCGCGGGCTTCCCCGGGCGCCTTTCCGGCTGGGTGGTGGCGCTCGGGTCGCTCGTCTCGCTCGTGGTGGCGGTGATCATCGTCGCCGGCTTCGATCCCTCCGGCGGCCTCCAGCACACGGTGGACGAGAGCTGGATCCCCACGCTCGGGGTGCGCTACCAGCTCGGGGTGGACGGCATCAGCCTCTTCCTCGTTCTCCTCAGCACCGTCGTCTGGTTTGCGGCGACGGTCTGGTCGGCGCTCAACCCGCCGGAGCGCCCGCGGCTCTACTTCCTCATGTTCGGCCTGGCCGAGACGGCGGTGCTCGGCGCCTTCTGTGCCCAGGACCTGATCCTCTTCGTCCTCTTCTTCGACCTGATGCTGATCCCGTTCTACTTCCTGTTCGGGAGCTGGGGCACGGAGCATCCGGGGCGTCCCGAGGAGGACGAGCCGCCGGTCAGGCCCCAGCCGGCCACCCTGAAGATGTTCATCTACACGCTGGTCGGGTCGCTGCTCATGCTGGCCGGAGCGATCGCCACCGGTGTCCTCGCGGCCAGCGGCGGGACCCCCGACTTCAACATCCAGCACCTGGCCGCGAACCCGCTCGGCAGCGGCAGCCAGTACTGGATCTTCTGGTTCTTCGCCGCCGCCTTCCTGGTGAAGATGCCCGCCTTCCCGGTCCACGGCTGGATGCCGGACGCCTACCGGGTCGCGCCGCTGCCCGCCCTCGCGGTGTTCTCGGGCGTCCTCTCCAAGGTCGGCGCCTACGGCTTCCTGCGCATCGTGCTGCCGATCTTCCCGGCCGCCACCACCCACTTCCAGGAACTCGTTCTGATCATCGCGGTCGCCTCGATCCTCTACGGCTCGGTGATGGCATTCACCCAGACGAGCGCGCGGCTGATCCTCGGCTACTCGTCGATGGCGCAACTCGGCTTCATCACGCTGGGCATCTTCAGCCTCCGGCCCGACGGTGCAGATGGCGCCGTCCTCCAGATGGTCAACCACGGCCTCGTCATCGCGCCGCTGATGCTGATCGCCGTGCTGCTGGTCGAGCGCGCGGGAACCGACGACATCCGCAGGATGGGCGGCCTCGCGGTGCGGGCCCCGGTCCTGGCGGCCCTCTTCCTGATCGCCACCCTGGCGCTGCTGGCGATGCCCGGCTCCGCCAACTTCATCGGCGAGTTCTACATCCTCAACGGCGTGTTCCAGGAGAAGATCGTCTACGCCTTCGTAGCGGCGATCGGCATCGCGCTGGCCGCCTACTACGCGCTGCGCCTCTATCAGCAGGCGATGCACAACCGCAAGCCGGACGGCATCGAGTCCCGCGACGTCGGCCCGCTCCGCGGCGCAATCCTCGCCGGCCTGATCGCCTGCATCCTCGGGCTGGCTCTCTGGCCCGGGCTGATCCTGCACCGCGCCGATGACTCGGTGAACGGTCAGCTCAACGCGGCCGCCCAGGCTCCGACCGAGGTGGCACAGCGATGAGCTTCCACGCTCCCCACATCGACTACGCCGGGCTTTCCCCGGTGATCGCCCTGACCGCAGGGCTGGTCCTGGTCCTGATGGCCGGGCTGATCCCGCGGCTCGGCCGCTTCGCGATGGCGTACCTGACGATCGCCGTTCTGGGGAGCGCCGCCGGGCTCGCGATCTGGCAGTGGAGCGCGAACGAGAGCCTGGTCGCGGGCGCGCTCCGCCTCGACGCGTTCGGCCTGGCAGCGACGATGATCGCCTGCCTCTCGGCCGCGGTCGCCGTCTTCCTCGCGATCCGCGAGCCCGCCGCCGAGGAGGCCGGCCACGGCGCCTTCTACTCGCTGCTGCTCGGCTCGGTGCTCGGCATGACGCTGATCGCGCAGGCGCAGAACCTGATCGCCTTCTTCGTCGCCCTGGAGCTGCTCTCGATCCCGCTCTACGTCCTCTGCGCCTCGGCGCGCCGCAGCGAGAGCTCTCTGGAGTCCGGGCTCAAGTACCTAGTCATCGGCTCGATCGGCTCCGCGACCGTGCTCTACGGGTTTGCGCTGCTCTACGGCGGCTCGGGCTCGACCGACTTCACCGGGATCGCCAAGGGGCTCACCGGGGACAACGGCAACGACACGATCGTCCTGATCGGCGTCGCAATGGTGGCGACCGGGCTCGCCTTCAAGACCTCGGTCGCCCCCTTCCACCAGTGGACCCCGGACGTCTATCAGGGCGCGCCGACCCCGATCACCGCCTTCATGGCGGTCGCGACGAAGGCGGCGGCCTTCATCGCCATGGCGCGGCTCTTCGAGGTCGCGCTCGGCCCGATCGCCGACGACTGGAAGCCCGCCCTGGCCGCCCTGGCGGTCATCTCGATCGCCGTCGGCAACATCGGCGCGCTCGGCCAGGACTCGATGAAGCGGCTGCTCGGCTACTCGGGGATCGCGCAGGCCGGCTACGTGCTCGCCGGGATCGTGGTCGCGACGGAGAAGGGCCTCGAGGCGCTCGTCTTCTACCTCGCCGCGTACACGCTGATGAACCTCGCGGTGTTCGCAGTCGTCGTGGCCCGCGAGCGGGAGAGCGAGCACGGCGACGACATTGAGGCGCTGGCGGGAATCGGCCGCTCTCGTCCGCTGCTCGCCTGGCCGCTCACCATCGGGATGCTCGCCCTGGCCGGCCTGCCCGGCACCTCGGGGTTCATGGGCAAGCTCTTCCTGATCGAGGCGAGCGTCGACGGCGACTACACCTGGCTCGGCGTGGCGATCGTGATCGGCACGATGGTCTCGCTCGCCTACTACCTGCGGGTTGTTGCCGCCGTCTGGATGTGGCCCGAGCCCACCACCAACGCCGCCTCCTCCGGCCCGAATCGGGTTGCCCCTGGCGGGGCACCCTCGCACGACCCGGGGGCGGCTGGGCCGGGCGAGCTACCCGTCATCGCCGGCGGATCGCCGGAGGCCGACCGCATTCCGAGAGGCTCCAGCCGCTGCGGCCTGATCGTCGGCTCCGCCCTGCTCTGCGGCGCCGCCACGGTCTTCTTCGGCGTCATCCCCTCGCCGCTGATCGACTGGGCGTCGCATGCGGCGTCGTCGCTCGCGACGACGCTCTGATCACCCAGGCTCAGGGGCCGGTCCACCCGTTGCTGTAGCAGTAGCCGCCGCTCTGGCAGGCCGACACCCCGTCTCCGGCCAGGAAGCTGCCCTCGTGGTCCCAGCCATCCTCTGACTGCCACGGGTAGTAGTGGGCGTCTCCGCCGTAGCCCCACTCCGGGCGCGGCGGGACGTTGAGCGCGGGCTCGACCCCCGAGCCCTGGCCGATCGTGCCGGTGAAGGAGGGCGGCCCGCCGTCGTAGTAGACCATCGTGTTGCCGCTCGTGATCGGCGGAGCCACCTGGGTGATGCCCATGAACGGGTCGACGTCCCAATGGCGGCCGGGGTTGACCGCCGGGCTGTAGAGCTTGGCGCCGATCGTCCGTGCCTCGACCTCGGTGGCGACGTTCGTCACCTGCTGATCGCCGACCGCCACCTGGAGCAGCACCTGATGGGGAGGCGTATCCGGCAGCTCATGGCCGGCCGCGAGATTCGCGGCGTAGCCGTCCCCCTCGCCGCGGTCCCACATCAGCTGGACCAGGCCCAGGCCCAGCGGTCGAACGAACTCGTCCGGGTAATTCGCCCAGAGGCCGAGGCCGGGCGCCGCGGCGTACGCGTCGAAGTCGACGCTCCGTCGCAGGAGGGTCGAGTAGTTGATCGCCGGCACCGCGAGCACCGAGTAGTCCACGTCGGGCTCGAGGGCGGTCAGCGCGGCGCCCATCACGCCTCCCTGGCTGATTCCCATGTAGCGCAGCCTGGTCTGCTCCCCTCGCGAGACGTCGATCACCGGCGTGCCGCCGATCTCGAACTCCGGCTTGGCGGCGAGTCCGTCGGGATGGATCGCTGCGCGGCCGAGCATCATGAAGTTCACGAAGCCCTGCTGCATGCGGTCGACGATCTTGTGGAAGCCGGAGAGGTCCGACATCACGGGCACGACTCCGGGGATCAGATCGCCGGCCGAGAAGCCGAACCAGTTGGTGCCGCACATGGTCTGGTCGTTCCGGTCCGCGAGCTCCGCGACGAACGAGATCTGCGCGTAGCTGCCCAGCAGTCCGTGGCCGAAGAGGCTGACCGGGCCGGGGTCCGCGGCGCCGCCGTCGTTAGCCGAGGCCGGGATCAGGCAGCGGAAGGGGACGTCGGTGGTGAAGCCGGGGTTGAACTTGACCGTGCCGTCCGGGTTGAAGTCGAAATAGGAGGTCGGCGGACAGCCGTTCTGATTGAGGTAGCAGGGAACGTCCTTGATGAAGCCGTCGACGTATCGGTAGACGCCCGGGCCGGGCTGGGGCGGCAGGCCGTCACCGGCGCTGGTGCTGCAATCCGTGTAGCCGCCGCCGCAGGCATGGGTCACCTCGACGGTCGGCGAGGCGCTGTCATCCAGCGAGCGGTCGGCCAGATTGGTGTCGCCGAGACGCCGGAAGGCATCGTTG
>DATBHQ010000097.1:0-9624 GCA_036557385.1 Solirubrobacterales bacterium
GATCGCGCTCTTCGTCTCCTTCACGATCAGCTTCGAGCTGACCGTGCTCCTGACGCGCTCGATCCTGCGGCCGATCGAGGACCTCGAGGCGGCGACCGAGCGGATCCGCCAGGGCCGCTTCGACGAGCACGTCCCGGTGACCACCTCGGATGAGTTCGGCGAGCTCTCCTCCGCCTTCAACCAGATGGTCGACGGGCTCGCGGAGCGGGAGCGGCTGCGCGAGGCGTTCGGCACCTACCTCGACGAGGAGGTGGCCCAGCACCTGATCTCCGAGGACTTCGCTCCGGAGGGAGAGGAGCTCGAGGTCTCGCTGGTCTTCGTGGACGTCAGGGACTTCACCACCGCCGCGGCGGAGGCCTCGGCGGCGGACGTGGTGGCGCGCCTCAACGAGCTCTTCGAGTGCATCGTCCCGATCGTCGCCCGCCACCGGGGCCACATCGACCAGTTCATCGGCGACGCGGTGCTCGCCGTCTTCGGCGCTCCCGAGCGGATTCCCCAGCACGCCGACCGCGCGGTGCAGTGCGCGATCGAGCTGGCGCGGACGATCAACAGCCGCCGTCCCGGAGGCTTCGAGGTAGGGGTGGGCGTGAACACCGGCAGCGTCGTCGCCGGCTCGATCGGCGGCGCCGGGCGGCTCTCCTTCAGCGTGATCGGTGATGCGGTCAACCTCGCCGCCCGCGTTCAGGACTCGACCCGCGAGACCGGCGACCCGGTGCTGATCACGGGCGAGACGCGCGCCCAGCTCTCCGAGACGCTCGAGGTGGAGCCGCGCGGGGAGCGCGAGATCCGCGGCTACGACCGCCGGGTCGAACTGCACGCTCCGCTGATCCCGCTCGCACTGGAGACCGGACCGGGCAGCGAGGTGAACGATCCGCTCGGCGAGCCGACGGTGGGCGGCCTCGGCCGCGCGCCGGTGCCGGGCGACGGACTGGGGCGCCGCTCGCGCCCCGGCCCGGGCGTCGGGCGCGCCGGCTCCCGCCAGGACGGCGGGCTCGGCAAGACGCACACCCTGCCCGGATCGTAAGAAGGCTGAGGGAAGTCAGTGGGCCGCCGCCCATCCGGGAGGCGGCGGCCCACGAACCCCCTATCCCCTTCAGGCCCCTGGCCGCCCAACCCCTATCGGCCGGACGCGTGGGTGCCTAAAACCCCGCAATTCGGTAAATCCCCGGGTGCAAGTGGAAGGCACCGTCGAAAGTCCGCCCAAGGGAGTGCCGGTGAAGAGGCTCGACGAGCTCTACCACGGCCCGCTCGAGCAGTTCACCGGCGCTCGCAACGAGCTGGCGAAGTCGCTGCGCTCCGACGGCGAGGCCAAGGCGGCCGGCTGGGTGAAAGCGCTGCAGAAGCCCTCGCGGGCGGCCTGGCTCACGAACCAGCTCGCGGTGCGGAAGCCGAAAAAGGTTTCGCGGCTCCTGAAGGTGGGGGAGGAGCTACGCGCCGCCCAGCAGGAGATGCTCTCCGGCTCCGCCGATCGCGCCAAGCTGCGCGAGGCGGCCGGCGCGGAGCAGGAGACGATCGACGCGCTGCTCGGCACCGCCGAGGCGATCGGCCGCGAGCACGGGGTGGGGGCGCAGATCCTCACCAAGGTCGAGGACACCCTCCGTGCCGCCTCTTCCGATCCGGAGGTCGCCGAGGCGATCGAGCAGGGACGCCTCGTCCGCGAGCAGCGCGCCTCCGGCATCGGGCTGATCGGCGCGGCCACGGCGAAGCCGCCCACGCGGAGCCGCAAGAAGGACGAGCGCGATGCCGCCGATCGCCGCGCCCGCGAGCGGCAGGCGAAGCGCCGCAAGGAGGCCGAGCGCAAGCTCGCCACGGCGGAGAAGAGGCTGGAGCGCGAGCAGGCGAAGCTCGAGGGCGCCCGCGAAAAGGTCGCCGATGCCGAGCAAGCCGTCCACGACGCCGAGCTCGACGCGCACGCCGCGCGGCGGGCGCTGGACGAGATCTAGCGGGTACCCTCGCTCCGATGGCGACCGAGCAAGCCGAGCAGACCGCTGTCCACGGGGGCCGCCTGGTCGCCCGGGCGCTGAAGAGCCGCGGCGCCTCCAAGCTCTTCACCCTCTCCGGCGGGCACCTCTTCTCCATCTACGACGGCTGCAAGGAGGAGGGGATCGACGTCGTCGACTTCCGCCACGAGCAGTCGGCCGCCTTCGCCGCGATCGGCTGGGCGAAGGCCACGCGCGAACCCGGGATCTGCGCGCTCACCGCGGGCTGCGGGGTGACCAACGGGATGAGCGCGATCGCCTCGGCGCAGGCCGACGGTGTGCCGCTGGTGGTGCTCGGCGGCCGGGCGCCGGATCTGCGCTGGGGATCGGGCTCGCTCCAGGAGATCGATCATCTGCCGTTCGTCGGGCCGCTGGTCAAGTCCGCGCTCACCGTCCACGAGCCGGGAAAGATCGCCCGTACCACCGCCGAGGCGATCGACGCCGCAGCCGAGCCACCCCTCGGCCCGGCCTTCGTCGATTTTCCACTCGACGTCGTCTTCTCCGAGGCCGAGACCGAGGTTCCCGACCCGGCGCCGGTACCCGGGCGCGTCCCGGACGGCGTGGAGGAGGCGGCGAAGCTGCTCGCGGAAGCCGAGCGCCCGGCGATCATGGCCGGCACGAACCTCTATTGGGGCCAGGCCGAGGACGAGCTCCGCGAGCTGGCGGAGGCGCTGGGGCTCCCGGTCTTCCTCAACGGCCTCGGGCGCGGCTGCCTGCCGCCGGACCACGAGCTCCACTTCGCTCGCGCCCGCGGCTCGGCCCTGCAGGGTTGCGACGTCGCCCTGGTGATCGGGGTGCCGCTCGACTTCCGGCTCGGCTTCGGCGGATCCTTCGGGGAGGAGTCGAAGCTGATCCAGCTCGACTTCACGCCGCCGCGACTGGAGAAGGCACGCCAGCCCGACCTCGCCCTCCACGGCGACATAGGCGCCGCGCTGAGCGCGATCCGCGGGGCGGTCGACGCCGACCCGCAGCGGACCTCGGCCTGGGTCAACCGGCTGCGGGTGATCGAGGACGAGAAGCGCGCCGAGGAGCGCGAGATGCTCGACGATGACCGCTCTCCGCTGCACCCGATGCGCGTCTACAGGGAGCTCGGCGACTTCCTCGACCGCGACGGGATCGTGGTCGGCGACGGCGGCGATTTCGTCAGCTTTGCCGGCCGGGTCTGGGAGACATGGGAGCCCGGGACGTGGATGGACCCGGGCCCCTACGGGTGCCTCGGCGCCGGTCCCGGCCAGGCGATCGGCGCGAAGCTCGCCCACCCCGAGCGCCAGGTCTGTCTGCTGCTCGGCGATGGCGCCTTCGGGTTCTCGGGGATGGAGTTCGACACGATGGCTCGCCACAACCTGCCGGTCGTCGCGGTGATTGGGAACAACGGGATCTGGGCCCTAGAGCATCACCCGATGAAGTTCCTCTACGGCTACTCCCTGGCCGCCGAGCTGCGCCCGGAGACCCGCTACGACGAGGTCGTCTCCGCTCTCGGCTGTCACGGGGAGCTGGTGCGCTCGCCCGATGAGCTTCGGCCGGCGCTGGACCGCGCGTTCGCCTCCGGCAAGCCCGCGCTGGTCAACGTGATCACCGATCCCGAGGTGGTCTACCCGCGCCGAGCGAACCTGGCCTAGCGGCCGGGGTCAGGCACGGGCCGGCACGGGAACGGCCGGCGCCCGCCGCAGCAGGAGCCTGTCCAGGAGTGCCCAGCTCGCGAAGCAGAGCGCGCCCGCGGCAGCGGTCGCAGTGAGCAGCGCGCCCGCGGCGGCCGAGGCCGCCACGCCGTTTGTGCCGAGAATCAGGACGGCCGTCGCCGCTCCCAGGCTGGGGCCGACGGGGAGCAGGCCGACCACCGCCAGGCCGATCAGGAGGGCGGTCGAGTCGAAGACCGAGGCGTCGACGCCGCTGTAGTTGAGCAGCAGCCAGTTGCGCGCGATCTGGATGACGACGGCGAGGCAGACGAGCGCGATGATCCGTCCGCTCCCCTTCGTCTCGCGGAGGACCGCGATCCCCTCCCAGATCCCGGTGCGCTTGTTTCGGGCCACCCGGTGCATGACGGCGAACACCGCAGCCACCATGGCGAACGCCACCACCGGGGCCCACCAGGGAGCATCGAGCGGAGCCACCAAGGTGAAGGAGAAGATCGCCGCGAGGCCGATCTCGACCACGACGATCGGCAACTCGGCGGTGAGTAGCACGGAGGCGCGCGGGCACTCGTCGGGGGCGGAGCGCCGCAGCGCCGCGATCCGTACGCCGAGGCCGAACTGGCCGTTGAAGATGTTGCCCAGGTAGCCGAGGCTGGACGCCCGGTAGGTCCGCCGCCGGCTGACGCTGCCGCCCGCCGCGTCGATGCAGACGTTCCAGGCCTCGGTGCGGGCGAGCAGCCAGAGCACGTGGAGCGCCACGGCGAGGCCCAGCACCCAGAACGGCGCCGAGCGCAGCGCGACCACGAAGTCGTGACCGTGGCCGGCGAGGCCGATCGCAAGCGCGATCGCCACCAGCGCACCGCCCACCAGGCTGACGGCGGTCGGGTGCCGGCGAAGCACTGAGCGTGCGGCCGCCACCCGCGCGCGCATCAAGAGGGTCGTCCCATCGGGGACACAAGTTACCCCTCCTGGGCGACCCCTACACCGGGCCGGCGGCGCAGGCCGCCGTCGGCGCTCGCCGTAATACAGGCGTCCAGGATTATCGCGCTGCAGGTTTACGCGGCGCCCCGCCCGTCGATAGCACGGGTATGGAGGCGACGACCAGCTTCAATCCGACTGCATTTGCGCCCCGGCGCCAGGGTCTGCGCGAACGACTCGCGAGGTTCCTCCCCTTCGATGAGGCCGGTGAGGACCCCGCCCTCCGGCTCGAGTGCTACCTGCGCGGTTCAGACGCGCTGGTGCTGCACAGCTGCCGCGTTCCGGGCAAGCGCGGCAGGATCAGCCACGTCGTCGTCGGCCCCGCCGGGGTCACCGTCGTCGACAGCCGCAGCTACAACGGCCGCAAGGCCACGGTCCGGAGCGGCCGGCTCCTGGTCGGCAACCGGGACCGCGCTGATCTGATCGAGCGCGTGCTCGACCAGGCAGGTCGTGTCCGGGGCCTGCTCGCGGACACCCCTTACGCCGACGTCGACGTCAACGCGGCCCTCGCCCTGGGCAGAGTGGAGGGCTCCTCCAGATCCGTCCAGCTCGTCGACGGAACCCGCGTCACCGTCTGGGGCACCGGGCGAATCGCGGGCGAGGCCGGTCGACCCGGGCCGCTGTCGTCCCGTGAGGTCGAGTCGCTGGCGTCGTATCTCGCCGCCGAGCTCTCAGCCTGAACCGCTCAAAGCACCGCGCTCGGCTAGGCGGCGAGGAGCTCGAGCACAGCCTCGCCGTGTCGCTGCAGAAAGGCCGGGCCGACGCCGTGGATTCGGCCCAGCGCGTCCAGGTCCCCGGGGCGCTCGGCGGCAATCTGCTCGAGCGTCCGGTTGTTGGCGACCGTGTAGGCGGGCTTGCCGGCCGCCGTCTTCAGGCGCCAGGCCCGGAGCGTCTCCAGGAGCGACTCGTCTTCGGGAGATAGGTCGGTAGGAGCAGCCGCTTTCCTGCGTCGCCGTCTGGCGGTCACCTCGAGCTCCTCTGGCGCCGGCAGCCAGGAGCCCGCGTCGCAGACGTCGCAGCAGCGCCCCTCCGGCGCACCCGGGGTCGAGTCCCCGAAGTGGTCGAGGAGCCGGCGCCGGCGGCAGGTCTCGCCGAAGCTGAAGGACTCGACGGCGCGATAGGCGCGCCAGGAACGGTCTCGGGCGGCGGTGCACGCGGCGCTGACCTCCGCCATGTCGATCCGGTCGTTGAAGCGCAGCTCCAGGCGCGCCCCTGGGGCGGCCTCGACCTCGAAGGCGCCGGCCCGCTCGGCGATCGCGAGCTTCACCCGGTCCTCGTCGTCGCGCGGGTTCTCGATGGTCAGTCGGCCGTCGGCTTCCGAGCGGGCCTTCAGTCGCTGGGCGTAGAGCGAGACCGACGCGGGCTCGACCTCTCGCATCTGGATGAAGCGGACGAGGCGCCCCAGGTCGGACCGCCCGGCGAGGAGGACGGCCCGTGCGGGCAGCCCGTCCCGCCCCGCGCGGCCCGCCTCCTGGTAGTAGGCCTCGACGCTCGTGGGGATCGCCCAGTGCCAGACCGAGCGAACATCGGACTTGTCCACTCCCATGCCGAAGGCGTTGGTCGCGGTGATCACCTCCGCGTCGCCCGTCATGAAGCGGTGCTGGGCGGAGGCGCGCTCGTCCGGGTCCATGCCCGCGTGGTAGCCGGCGGCGGCTATCCCGGCCTCGCGCATGGACTGCGCCACCTCCTCGGTGTCGCGGCGGGTGCCGCAGTAGACGATCGCGGGGCGGTTCCCCCGGTCGCGGAGGCCATGCAGCAGCATCGCCAGCTTGCGCGCCTTCGAGCCCTTGCCCTCGAAGCCGACGATGTCGAAGGAGAGGTTGGGGCGATCGAATCCCGCCCTGACCATCAGCGGGTCCCGAAGCCCCAGGCGCTCGGAGATCTCGGCCGATACCTCCGCGGTGGCCGTCGCCGTGCAGGCCATCACGGTGGGGCGACCGAGCCGCTCGAGCACCCGAGGCAGCCGCAGGTAGTCCGGACGGAAGTCGTGGCCCCACTCCGAGATGCAGTGGGCCTCATCGACGGCGAGCAGATCGACCTCGCGTCGCCCCACCGCGTTCATGAAGCCGGGAGAGGCGAAGCGCTCCGGCGAGCAGTACACGATCCGCGCCCGTCCGTCGCGAACCTGCGCCATCGCGTCGCGCGCCACCGCCTCCGGCAGGCCCGAGGCGATCATCACAGCCGGGTGGCGCTCGGCGCTGAGACGGCGCCACTGGTCCGCCATCAGAGCGATCAGCGGGCTGACCACGATGCTGAGTCGACTCGAGGCGAGTCCCGGGAGCTGATAGCAGAGGCTCTTGCCGCCGCCCGTCGGCATCACCACGAGCGAGTCGCGGCCCGCGAGCGCCGCCTCGACCGGCTCGCGCTGGCCGGGCCGAAAGCCCGCGTAGCCGAGGTGAGCGAGAAGCGCGTCGGGATCGCGGGGACCCTCATAGGCACGAACCAATCGGGCCGGCTCGGAGTCCAGCCCCTCGAGCCCGTGCAGCGCCGCCCTCGCCTCCTCCATCTCCGGAAAAGACGCCTGTGCCAGATTCTCTCCCCGGTCGCTCACCCCCTCACCTTTGCGAAGGCGGCGGTCGGACCTAGGCGCCTCGGGCGAGGATCGTGGCCAGGACGCTGACGAAGCCGATGGACATCCCGATGGTGAGCCGGAAGATCCATTGGCGTAGCTCGCGTAGGTCCCGGTCGACTCGATCGAAGCCTGTGCGCGTGGCGTCGGCGAGATCATCGATGCGATCGTCTGTCCACCGCCGGGATTCCAAAGCCGATCCAGAATAGAGCGGCTGACCCTCCTCAGCCACGCCTCGCGCGAACTCGCTCCACGATCGTCCGCGCGCGCCGCGAGATCCCGGCCGGGGTGTGGCGAAAGGGCCGGCGCTTGCCGCGCTCATGCGGGAAGCTCGAGCTCTCACCCGGGCCGAGGGTGAGGTCGATGACCCGGTTCTCCTCATCGATCAGCCACCAGTGGCTCTTGCCCCGGTACTTCAGATGAACCGGGTGGAGACCCGCTTCATAGCCGCCCGCCAGGTGGAAGTACGCCTCGGCCCCGACGTAGGCGAAGCCCTGGCCAGCGTCGAGGTCCTCGGTGAGGACGGCCTGGATCTCGCGCTTGAGCTTGTCCGCGGGCGCCAGGCGGTTCGAAGCCCTGGCGCCCGCGGAGGGCCCTTTCTTGGCGCGGGAGGGACTCACTGCCGCTCCTAAGGGCGCGGCGGCGAAAGTTCTCCCCTGTGGATCGCTCCCGGGTCAGGCGCGCTGAACCGCTGGGTGGCCGTTCATCATGCGCCGCCCCGTGTGCAGCCGCACCAGCGACCGCAGCTCCTCGGTGGCCGTCGGCCCCCAGAGGGCGGCGTAGCAGGAGCGGCAGAGGGTGTCGCCGGTGGGGGTCGGCCGGCCGTTGGCGTAGATCTCGGCCAGACATTGGGTGCAGTGCTGACGCATGGCCTCGATATCGACAACGAGCAGGGCTTTCGTGAAATTTCAAAGCCGGCTGGACAAGAAGCGATACTGCCGCCGATGGATCCGCGCTCGCTCCAGTTCTGGGAGTGGTTCTACGAGCCCGTCAATCGCGGGGCTGAGATGAGCGCCGCTGAGCGCCGCCGGGCGGTCGAGGAGCGCTGGTGCCCCGACCTGGTCTTGATCCAGAGCCCCGAGATGCCCGGGACGGCAGGGGAGTTCCACGGGTACGACGGGTTGGCGGCGAACACGCGCGAGCTGCTCGAGTCCTGGGATCAGGTGAAGTTCCGCCCGGACCAGGTGCACGTGGTGGGCGACGAGCGCTACCTGGTGCTGGTCGAGGCAAGCGGGCGCGGACGCGGCAGTGGAGTCGCGCTGGGGGGCGATTGGCTCGGTCACCTCGTGACGCTCCGGGACGGCAGAGCCGAGCGGCTCGAGGTCTATCGGGGCTGGGACGAGGCTCGCGAGGCCGCCGGGGTGAGCTAGCGAAGCGTCCGTAGAAACTGCCGAGCGCGATCGCGGGTTGCCGGGGATCGCAAATCGGGGGTTCGGAGGGATGTGCCGCTCGGCTCCCGGTGCGATCCTCACCCGCATCGAGACCCGGCGGCGGCAGGGCCGTCGGACTCAGTGGAGGCGCTGCCGCACGAGGCCATCTCGACGCCCAGGGAGAAGTCGAGGTGGCACGGCCTGAGGCTCGCCGGCCTGATCACGCTGTTCGCTCTGCTCGGGGCCGGTCTGCTGGTCGGCGGATTCCTCATCGGCCAGAGCACCCGAGACTCCGCCGCGACCGTGAAGCAGAAGCTCGCCGATCAGGCGACCAAGGATCACGCGCAGGCAAGCGCCGCGCTGAAGGCGCAGAGCAACCGCCTGAACGACAAGGTCTTGCGCGTGGCCGACGTGGCCAGGGCGAACGGCTACAGCTCCGGCCAGAGCGCCGGTTACCAGTCCGGTGTCAGTGACGGAACCGCCCAGGGCTTCAACCAGGGCTATGACGAGGGCAACGCCGACGGTTACAGCGACGGGTCATACGACGGGTACAGCGAGGGCTTCGATGAGGGCACCTGTCATGACCCGATCACCTACGAGTACGTCTGCTGATCGAGGGGAGAGGCGTGAGCTCCAAAGCGATCGCCGGCGTCGCGGCTGCCGCCGCCCTGCTCGCGGGGGCGGCGGTCGCGGTCGTCCTCCTGCTCGCAGGCGGATCGGATGATTCGCCGACCAGCGTCGCGGCGCGGCCCCTGAAGACCCGATCCCCTCGGACTCCTCCGGCGCCAGCCCGAGCCGCCGCTGACGGAAGCGAGGGAGAGGGCCCGGCGTACCTAGCCGCCGGGCCACCTCCCTGCTTCCCTCAAGACAAGGACGCGACCCTAGTCGCGTTTCGCATCCTTGCTGCCTAAGGGAATCCATCCCTGGATCCCCAAGCAGGTCTTTGACTCGTTTTCCCGGTCTGCGGCTGTTTATGCCTAAGGCGAGTAGCCGCTGCCGTTCCGGATCGCGTCGATCAACGCGTGGGTCGAGCCGCTCACGCCGAGATTGCCCGACTTCCGCCACCAGATCGAGAGGAAGGTACCGACCAGGCCCTG
>DATBHQ010000098.1:0-24123 GCA_036557385.1 Solirubrobacterales bacterium
CCCGTGGGCCTCGGCGAAGCGGACTCCCGGACAGAGGCCGCGCAGCCGCTCGGCTGTCTCGTGCAGCGAGTCGATCCGGTTGTGGAGGAAGAAGACCTGCCCCCCGCGCTCCTTCTCGCGCATGATCGCCCGCTTCACCAGATCCTCGTCATAGGGCCCGACGTGGGTCCGGACCGGTCGCCGACCCTCCGGCGGCGTCTCGATCACCGAGATGTCGCGCAGGCCGGCGAGCGACATCTGCAGCGTGCGCGGGATCGGGGTCGCGGAGAGCGAGAGCACGTCGACCTTGAGCTTCAGCTGGCGCAGGAGCTCCTTCTGCTTGACCCCGAAGCGCTGCTCCTCGTCCACGATCATCAGGCCGAGGTCCTTCCCCCGCACGTCGCGGGAGAGCAGCCGGTGGGTGCCGATCAGGATGTCGACCCGGCCGTCGCCGAACCGCGCCAGGACCTCCTTGATCTCGGCGGGCTTGCGAAGGCGGGACACCATCTCGACGTTGAACGGGGTGTCCGCGAAGCGCTCTCGGAAGGTGCCGAAGTGCTGCTGGGCGAGGATCGTGGTCGGCACCAGCATCATCACCTGCTTGCCGTCCGCCGCCGCCTTGTGGGCCGCCCGGAGCGCCACCTCGGTCTTCCCGTAGCCGACGTCGCCGCAGATCAGCCGGTCCATCGGGCGCTCGGCCTCCATGTCGGCCTTCACGGCGTCTATCGCGTCCATCTGGTCGGCCGTCTCCCGGTAGGGGAAGGCTGCCTCGAACGTCATCTGCATCTCGCCGTCGGGAGGGAAGGGATGGCCCTGGCGGACCTGGCGTTCCGCATAGAGATTGATCAATTCCCCCGCCATCGCCTGGGCGGCGCGGCGGGCGCGGGACTTCATGTTCTGCCAGCGCTTGCCGCCCAGCGGCGAGAGGGCCGGCTCGTCGCCCTCGGCGCCGATATAGCGACTGATCCGCGCGAGCTGGTCGGTGGGGGCGAAGACCCGGTCCCCGCCGCGGTACTCCAGCTCGAGGTAGTCCCGGGTGACCCCGGCCAGCGCCTTGGTGTCGAAGCCGGCGAAGCGGGCGACGCCGTGGTCCTCGTGGACGACGTAGTCGCCGACACGCAACTCGATCGCGGCCGCCAGCCGGGCCCGGGCGGAGACCGGCTGGACAGTCCGCCGGCGATGCACCAGCCGCCGCTGCGGGATGACGGCCAGGTGCAGCTCGGGCGAGAGGAATCCTTCGCGCAGCCTCGCCTCCGCGAAGCTCACGCCCGGCTCCTGGGGCAGGCGCTCGCCGAGGAAGGGCACGTCGAGGCGGCTCAGGTTGTAGCGGGTGCGCTCCGCCTCGCCGCGGCCGCCGAAGGCGACGACGGTCCGGTAGCCGGAGCGGATCAGCTTCTCGAGCTCGCCCTCGGCCTCGCCCAGCGTCCGGGAGGGGAACTCCGCCCGCTGTGCGCGGAAGGTGTGGGCCTGGCCCGAGTCGGCGCCGAGCGAGAGGCGAGCCCGACGCTGGAGGGGCTCAGCGACGTCCACGTAGAAGGGGCGGACGTCGTCCTCCTCGGCGACCGCCGTGACGTCCTCCCAGAAGTCGTGGAGCGCGCCCGGGATCTCCTCCGCGGCGGCGATCACGACGAGGGCGTCGTCGGGAACGAGGTCGAGGGCCGCCCGAAACCCGCCCGGGTCCACCTCGTCGCGGTGCTCCGCCGAGAGCTCGGCCGCGGGGGCGAGCTCGACCCGCTCGGCCTCGCCCAGCGAGCGCTGGGTGAAGACCGAGAAGCGGCGCATCGAGTCGATCTCATCGCCGAAGAGCTCGACCCTGATCGCCTGCTCCTCGGTCGCCGGATAGACGTCGAGAATCCCGCCGCGAAGGGCGAACTGGCCGCGCTCCTCCACTTGGTCGATCCGCTCGTATCCGGCATCGGCGAGCAGCAGGGTGACGTCCTCGAGATCGACGCTCTCGCCCCGGTGGAGGGCCAGCGTCTCGGGCCTGAGGGACGGATCGGGGACCTTCTCGGCCAGCGCGATGGCGCTCGCGACGACCACCGCGGACGGCTCCGCGAGCGCGTTCATCGCGGCGATGCGCAGCCCCGCCAGGTGAGGGGGCGGATCGAGGTGAGACTCGAAGGTCGTCCCGCGAGAGGGGTAGATGTGGACGGGCCGGGGCGCGAGGAACGCCTTCAGGTCGCCGGCCAGGTCGCGGGCGGAGCGGTCGTCGGCCGCGACGATCAGGGCGGGGCCCGCCGAGGCGGCGTCGTCGCCCCCGATCAGGGCGGCGAGCAGGTAGGGGCGGAGCGAGGCGGAGACGTAGGCGTCCACCGTCCCGGCGGATTCGCTCACGGCGGTTCGGAGCGCACGGAGGCGCTCCTGCTCGTTCGCGATCTCAAGTAGCGGTCTCAGGCTCATCTGCGCATGGCAAAGGCCCGAATCGGCGATTCGGGCTGACCTGATTCGAGCTTAGCGAGAGGGGTCTCTCAGCCTTGACGTCCTCGTGCCCAGGCCGGAGGATCGGCGCGAGAACCGAAAGGAGTGAGACATGGAGGTCCATCCAGGCGTCTTCGTCAGCAACGTGTCCACGGCGGACTTCCGCCCCGACCCGGAGATCGGAGGCGACGCCGAGGAGCACGTGCTCTTCGACGAGGGCACGATCCGGGCCGGGCTCTCCCGATTCGCCGAGGATGCGGATCCGGAACCGACGGTGTGGGAGCTGCCGGCGACCCAGGTCCTCCTCGTCCTCGAGGGTGCGGCGCGAATCGAGATCGCCGGCGGGCCGACCCTCGAGCTCGAGACGGGTGACATGGCCAAGCTTCCGAAGGGCGTGAAGACGACCTGGCACCTGACGCTGCCGTTCAAGGAGATGTGGGTTCTGGCGTAGCTAGGGACGGTCCCTGAAGGGGAGACCGGGGCCGCTTCGCTGCCATTCGACCTGGCCGCGGCCCTCGTCCGCGGAGCGCTCGACGACCCCATCCCAGCGATGCAGCATCGCCTTGAGGCGGGCGACCGCCTCGGGCGGGTGGGCGGCAACCTCAGCGGCGAGCGCGATCGCGGCGTCCTCGGTCGCCGCGGCAGGTGCCACGCGGTGGACCAGACCGAGGCGCAGAGCCTCGTCGGCGCTCACGTTGCGGGAGGTGAGCAGCAGGTACTTCGCCGTGGCGAGGCCGCAGAGGCCCACCAGGCGGGCGGGCCCGACCGGGACGCCGAGCTGGGCGCCGGGGAAGCGCATCCGAAGGTTGGAGCCGCCCACCCGCAAATCGCAGGCCACGGCGATCTCGGCGCCGCCGCCCACAACCGACCCGTGACAGGCCGCGACGGTCGGCTTCGGGAAGGCGGTGAGCTCGTCGTAGAGGCGCGCGAAGAGCTCCATGCGGTGGACCCGCCCGTCCTCGTCGAGCTCCTCACGAACGTCGGCCCCGGCCGAGAGGCCGAGGTGATCGTTGGAGGAGATGACCAGGACCCGCGCCCCGTCGTCCCCCTTGGCGCGGTCGAGGTGGGCGAGCAGCTCGTCCAGCATCGCCGTGTTGATCGCGTTGCGCGACTCGGCGCGCTCCAGCCGGAGCAGCGCGATGCCGTTCTCGTCGACGGAGTAGCTCGTCAGCGCCATCAGCTCCGTAGCTCCCCGAGCAGCCGCTCGGTCTCGTCGGCCGCGGTCTGGATCAGCAGGCGGACCTCCTCATCCGGCTCGCGGAACCGTGAGAGCACGTAGCCGGAGACGATCTCGGGATCCGTCGTGTTCGGCCGGCCGACGCCGCCGCGCACGCGCCAGAAATCCCGGCCGCCCAGCCCGTGGCTGAGGCTCTTCAAGCCGTTGTGGCCCGCCACGCCGCCCCCCAGCTTGCTGCGGACCTCACCGAAGGGCAGGTCGATCTCGTCGTGGAGCACGATCACGCGGTCCAGGGGCACGCCGAGCTCGCCCCGGGCGGGGCCCGCGGCGGAGCCCGACTCGTTCATGAAGGTCTGCGGCAGGAGGATCGCCACACGCGGGCCAGCGGGGGCGGTCCGGCCGTCGGTGATCAGCCCGCCGTAGCGCTTGCGCGCCTTGGGCAGCTCCCAGCGCCGGGAGAGCTCGGCGGCGACCTCGAAGCCGAGGTTGTGCCGGGTGCCGGCGTACTCCCGTCCGGGGTTCCCGAGACCGACGATCAGGGCGTCGGCCCGGGGCTCTCGACTTTCGCCGTCGCCGCTGCGCCGCGACCGGCGGCGGAACAGAGACAGCGGCTACTCCCCGCCGGATTGTTCGTCGCCGCCGCCCTCGCCCTCGGGGGCGCCCTCGCCCTCCGCGGCCTCCTCGCCCTCCGCGGCCTCCTCGCCCTCGCCGACCAGCTCGGCCTCCTCCTCGACCTCGGGCTCGGGCTCCTCCTCGATCCGCGGCGGGCTCAGTGTGGCGATGGTGATCTCCTCCGGGTCGTCGGCCATTAACTTCACCCCGGAGGGCACCGCGACCGAGGCGAGGTTGATCGTGTCGTTGATCTCCATCTCTGAGACGTCGACCGTGATCCGCTCCGGGATCTCGGTGGGCAGCGCCTCGACGGTGATCTCGCGGGTGACGTGCTCGAGCACGCCGCCCTCGCGGACCCCGGGCGCGTTGTCCGTGCCCTCGAGCTCGATCGCCACCTCCGCCTGGATCTCCTCGTCGAGGCGAACCTCGAGGAAGTCCAGGTGCAGGACGTCGCCGCGGACGGGATGGTGCTGCTGCTCCTTGATCACGACCGGGACGGCCTTGGAGTCGTCGAGCTCGAGGTCGAGCAGCGTCTGCCCCTCGGCGAGCACCGTGCGGAGCTCGCGGGCGGGGACCTGGAAGGGACGGGCATCGCCGCCCTGGCCGTAGACGATGCCCGGGACGAGGCCCTCGCGGCGCAGGCGCCGCGTGGCGCGCGACCCGAACGTGTCGCGGTTGGAGACCTTGAGTTTGGCTCGATCCTGTGCCATGGGAAGAGTCTGTCGCGTGACATGGCGCACCCGCCGGGAACAGTTGGCAGGCTACGCTCGGGCGCCAGGATAGAAAATAGGTGAGGGCAATGGGCAGCGACGAGGAAAGGGAGCAACGGGACGAGCAGGGCGTCGACGCCCTCCGGGCTGACCCGGAGGCGGAGCGATCCGATCCGCTCGAGCCCGAGGAGCAGCACGGCAGGATCCCCAGGTCGCGGATCGGCCGCTCCGCGAAGCTCGGTACCGCACTCGGGACGCAGGCGACCCGGTACGCGGGGACGGCGGCGGCGAACGTGGTGCGCTCCGAGGAGCGCTCAGCGGAGCGCCTCGAGACCCGGCACCTGGAGACCGCCCTGAAGATGGCCTCCGTCCTGGGCGAGATGAAGGGCGCCGCGATGAAGATCGGCCAGATGGCCTCCTTCATCGATGCGGACTTCCTGCCGCCCGAGTACCGCGAGATCTACCAAGAGCAGCTCTCGAAGCTCCGCACCTCCGCCCCCGCGATGCCCTGGGAGAAGGTGCGCGAGGTGCTCGAGGAGGAGTACGACGAGAGCCCAGAGCGCGTCTTCGCCGAGATCGAGGAGGAGGCGTTCGCCGCGGCCTCGATCGGCCAGGTCCACCGCGCCACCCTCCGGGACGGCACCAGGGTGGCGGTCAAGGTGCAGTACCCGGGGATCGCGGACGCCCTCGAGTCCGACGTCGCCAACGCCGGCATCCTGGTCCGGCTCGCGAAGGTCCTCGCGCCGGGGCTCGACGCAAAGGCGGTCGCCTCCGAGCTCCGGGAGCGGGTGCTGGAGGAGCTCGACTACGAGTACGAGGCCCAGAACCAGCGCGCCTTCGCCCGCGCCTACGACGGGCACCCGTTCATCTTCGTTCCGAGGGTGCACTCCCGCCACTCGCGGCGGCGGGTGCTGGTCTCCGACTACGTCGAGGGCCGGGGGTTCGACGAGGTGAAGAGGCTCGAGCAGGACGAGCGGGACATCTTCGGGGAGATCGTCTTCCGCTTCTGCTTCGGCTCGATCTACCACCTGCAGCACTTCAACGCCGACACCCACCCGGGCAACTACCTCCTCATGGACGACGGCCGCGTCGCCTTCCTCGACTTCGGGATGACCAAGCGCCTCACCGAGCAGCAGATTCAGCTGGAGCAGCGCGCCGTCGACGCCGCGGGGCGGGACGATCCGGAGGCGCTGCGCGACGCCCTCCACGATCTGGGCTTCGTGAACGACCCGAAGAGGGTCGATGCCGAGCGGCTGATGACCCACGTGAAGATGGTGGGCGGCTGGTACCTGACCGACGGCGAAGTCCGGATCTCACCGAAGCGGGTGATGAAGATGATCGAGGTGACCTCCGACCCCCGCTCCGACTTCTACGACCTGGTCCGCCGGGAGAGCCTGCCGGCGGACGAGCTGATGGGAAGGCGGATGGAGACCGGTCTGCTGGCGGTCCTGGCGCAGCTGCGGGCGACCGCGAACTGGCACCGGATCATGCGTGAGTGGGTCTACGCGGATCCGCCCTCCACCGTGCTCGGCGAGGTCGAGTGGCGCTTCTTCCACAGCCGCGGCACCCCCCAGACGCCCGGCCTGGCCTCGCGCGTCTAGTGCCTCGTCCGGGAACGTTCGCCAGGAAATGACGCAGCCCAGGCGCCGCCAGGCAAGGACGCAGGGAGCCCGAATAGCAGCGCTATTCGGGCGACTGAGGACGCAGCGTGGCGGTGATCTGGGCAAGTCATTTCCGGTGAAACGTTTCTGGACGGGGCACTAGCCGGCGGCGACGAGCTGCTTCTCGGCGACGTCGAAGAGGCGCGGGTCGTTCGAGCAGATCCCATCGACGCCCAGGTCCAGAAGCTCCTCGATTCGGTCGGCCTCGTCCACCGTCCAGGCGATCAGCTCCACGCCGATGCTCCGGGCCGCCTCCACCAGCCGTGAGGTGATGATCGGGTGGTACGCCCAAACCGCGTTCACGTCCAGCCGTGGTCCCTTCCGCTCCAGGATGCTCGGGAAGCGGCGGCGGATCGTCGCGAGGCCGGCCCGGAGCGCGGGGCGGGCCCAGCCGAGCTGCGTCCAGTCGCGACGGGTCTTCGGATACGTCCAGCCGAGCCGGAGATCGGGCTCGAGCTGGCGGAGCTTGAGCAGGCTCTCCACCTCCATCGTCGAGACCATGGCCCGCTGGACGAGCCCACGGCCCGAGAGGGCGCCCGCGAGCTCGGCCTCGCGGCCGGCGAGCTTCAGGTCGCAGTCGATCTCGACCCGGTCGAGCGGCGGCTCCAGGAAGAGGTCGAGGGCCTCCGTCAGGTCCATCGGCCGTCGCCTCAGGGCGTCGTGGGGATCGTGGGCCACGATCAGCTTGCCCTCCTTGGCGCGCAGGACGTCGAGCTCGATCATGTCGACGCCGTGCTCGACCGCCACGTCGAAGCTCTCGGGAGTGTTGCCCGTGACGATCGCGTCTGCCCCCTTGTGGCCCACCCGCCGGTAGGCGGGCACGCCGTCTCGCCCCTGCTTGGCCGACTCGGCGGACATCGGCGCCCACCCTAGAGGGTTCCCGCTGGGGTGGACCGGCTCAGATGCTTCACTTCGCGCCGATGAGGCGGCGCTTGCGGATCGGCCTGGCGTTGGCCGCGGCCTGCGCCGCGGCCCTGGCCGGCTGCGGCGGGGACGACGACGGGGGTGGCTCCAATCAGCCGTTGAGCGCCCGCGCGACCGCGAGAGCGTACGTGCGGGCCCAGAACGCGGGGGACTTCGTGCGGGTCTGTGCGCTGCTCGGCGACCCGCTCCGCCAGCAGCTGGGAGGCGCGCGCTGCGTCGGCTTCCTGAAGGAGCAGACCTCAGGTGCTCCGCGCCACACATACCGGCTGATCAGTGTCGGGGCGACCGCGGAGGAGGGGACCGCGTACATCGAGACCCGGGGCGAAACCGGCAAGCCGGTGAAGCTCTCGCTCCTGATGGCTCGACGGGATGGCGAGTGGAAGATCGTCGGCGCCGGGCCGACGTCCCCACCCAACGGGCCTCAGCAGGATTAGCCAGTACGCCTTCGGGGGTATAGGCTCGTCGCTGGTGCCGCTAGGAAGCGAGCCAATCGTGAGGGTAAGGTCAGGAAGACCTGCCGGACCAGGGCGTTTCGTCCTTGCCCTTCTCATGGGCATCGCGCTGCTTGCGTTCGCCGCATCGGCATCGGCTTCGCCCCATGAGAAGAAGCCGAAGGGCAAGCCGGACATCTCCCGCTACATCCTGCCGCCCGGAAACTACGGCGGGATCCCCTTCACGCAGAACTCGACCGATCAGCTCCCGCTCTATTCGGGACTGACGCCGCTTCGCGACAACGTGACCCGGGCCGACATCGACCGGTTCTACCTCCCCGAGAACTTCCAGCCGATCGGCCAGACGCACGAGGAGATGACGGGCCGGCCGGGACTGCGCCTGATCTATGACTCGTTCGGCGTCCCGCACATCTACGGCCAGACGCGCGCCGACGTCGCGTTCGGCGCGGGGTGGGCCACCGCCCGCGATCGGATGCTCCTGCTCCAGCTCGGCCGGGACCCGGCCCGCGTGGCCGTCGCCGACGTTCCCAACATCGACGCGTTCAGCCTGGTGACCAGCGGCCAGACGTTCGTGCCGAGCGCTCAGACGGAGGCGCTCGTCACCCAGCAGCGCCAGCTCCTGGTCGACACCTACGGCAACAAGGGCCGGCAGATCATCGCCGACGCGCAGGCCTACGCCGACGGGATCAACGCCTATCTGAAGGCGACCAACAGCACCGAGCCGCCGGCCACGGTCAACGACGTGCTCGCGGTCACTGCCTTCATCGGCTCGATCTTCGGCTCGGGGGGCGGCGGCGAGGCGGCCAACGCCAACCTGCTCGCGCAGCTCCAGCAGTCGCTCGGCGCGAGGAGGGGGCACAAGGCCTGGGCTGACGTGATGCTCGCCGACGACCCGGAAGCGCCGACAACGATCGACAAGCGATTCAACTACCCGCCGCTCACGGGCGGCCGGGTCAGGGGATCGGTGGTCGTCGACCCGGGCTCGATCCAGAGCATCAACCCGCGGGTGAGCTCGGCCCAGGCGGCGGCCGCGCCGGCGCGGAAGCGGGCCTCCAACTTCCAGGTCACCGCCCCGCAGCGCTCGGCCACCCACAACACGCTCGCGGTGATGGGGCCGCAGCTCGGCTACTACTACCCGGAGATCGTCGAGCAGATGGACCTGCACGGCCCGGGCTACCACGCCCAGGGCATCACCGTCCCGGGCCTCGCGATGTACATCCTGATCGGGCGCACCCAGAACTACGCCTGGAGCCTGACGTCGGCGGGGGGTGACGTCCGCGACGTCTACGCGGAGAAGCTGTGCGAGCCCGACGGCTCCGCGCCGACGCGCTCGTCCACCCACTACGTCTACAACGGCGCCTGCCGAGCGTTCGAGAGCTTCAACGCCGGCGTGTTGAACGGCACGCCCCTGATCTACAACGTCTCGGTCCACGGCCCCGTGTTCGCCACGGCGACCATTCACGGCGTCCCCTACGCGCTCTCGCGGCGCCGCTCCACCTTCGGTCGCGACGCTCTCAACCTGGCGGCGCTCAAGGACATGACGGACGGGGCCGCCCGCTCCCCGCGGAGGTTCTACCGGGCGGCCAACGAGTTCGGCTTCACCTTCAACTGGGCCTACGCGTCGCGCAAGGCGACCGCCTACTTCTCGTCCGGGCTGCTGCCGCGCCGGCCGCGCGGGCTCGACCGGCGGCTCCCAACGCTGGGGAACGGCAACTATGAGTGGACCGGCTTCCTGAGGCAGAACCAGCACCCGCATCAGAAGAGCGGCCCCCACGGCCTGCTGCTCAACTGGAACAACCAATCGGCGCCCGGGTTCATGCACGGCGACGACGAGCCCTACGGGTCGGTGCAACACGTCGAGCTGTTCGACCAATGGCCGAGGCGCGTCCGGATCACGGACAACGTCGGGATCATGAACCGCGCCGCAACCGAGGACGACCGCTCGCTGGTCTGGCCCGTCGTCAGGCAGGTGCTGCGGACGGGGCCCGCGCCAAACGCCCGCGACCAGGAGGTCGTTGATCTCCTGAACGACTGGGTGCGCCGCGATGCTCCGCGCCTGGATGCGAACGGAGACGGGTTCTACGACGACGCCGGCCCGGTGATCATGGACGCGGCCTGGCACCCGATCGCCGCCGCTGTCATGCAGCCGGTGTTCGGGCCGCTGGTCGGCGCCCTCGACTCGGTGCGCGGCCTCGGTGGCCAGTCAGGCGAGTCATACGTGGACAAGGACCTGCGGACGCTCCTGGGCGATCGCGTGAGGGGCCGCTTCCACCTCTCGTACTGCGGCGGCGGCTCGCTGTCGGCGTGCCGGGCCTCACTGTGGGCGGTCATCGACCAGACCGCGAATCAACTGGCCGCGTCGCAGGGTCAACCCGACCCGGCGTTGTGGCGCGAGCCCGCCTCCACGACCGGTTTCGTGCCGGGGCTCCTGCCCAACAGGTTCCCGACCACGAATCGGCCGACCTTCCAGCAGGTTCTCGAGCTGCAGCGGAAGCCCTAGGCCGCCCGGTCAGGCTCCGTTCAGGTAGCGGACGCATTGGCCCTGGTTTCGGAACCCGAACCGGGCGAAGCCGCCGCGCCTGCATTCGCGCTTCGAGCTCGGCGGCGGCGGAGAATCGAAGACCTGGGCGCGGCCGATCAGCGGTCCCCCGAAGTCCGTCGGAGGGTTGGCTCGGCAATCGAGGTACTGAGAGTTCTCGGGCGGGACGGGGAAGTACTGGAAGCGATCGAGTCCCGAGCCGCCGTTGTCGACGAGCTTAACCGTGAAGGCGAGGAAGCCGGGGAACGACGGGAACGGGCCGGCGACCGTCATCACCGCCGTGTTCCCGGCGACGTCCAGGCAGGTGACCGGGCCTGAGACCGGCTCGACCTCGAGCAGCGGGTTGAAGCCGAAGGTGACCTGCCCGGTCGGGTTCTCGCCCGAGGAGCCACTGGACGCGTCGACGTGGATGTCGAAGGCGCTGAAATCGTCGAGGAGGAGGTTGTCGCCGCTCGCAGTCGCTGTGTCCCGGAACGCCGGCGGAGGGTGAGGCTTCTTAGCCTGCGCCGACCACGGCGCCGCCAGGCTGACGACCGCTAGGGCCACCGCCACCAGGCAAGGCGTCGCCGCTCTCCGGGACAACGGTCAGAAGAGCTGGTTCTCGCCGGCGAAGATCTCCGAGACGGAGTCGTCGGTGAAGATGCGCCGGATCGAGTCGGCCAGGGTCTGGGCTGCGGAGAGCACGGTGATCTTCTCCGGCGCTCCGGGCCGCTGCGGGATGGTGTCGGTGACGGCGATGCGCTCGATCGGTGAGTCCTCGAGCCGCTCGTAGGCGGGGCCGGAGAAGACGCCGTGGGTGGCGACGGCGATCACCCTCGCCGCACCCTCGTCCATGACGGCGCGCGCCGCCGCGCTGAGGGTCCCGGCGGTGTCGATCATGTCGTCGACCAGGACGGCCGTCTTGTTCTCGACGTCACCGACGACGTAGCCGATCTCGGCCACCTGCTGGGCGGGGCGCTCCTTCTCCATCACGGCCCAGTGCGAGCCGATCTTGCGCGCGAAGTTGCGCGCCGTCTTCACGCGGCCCGCGTCCGGCGAGACGATCACCGGCTCCTCCTTGAAGGGCAGGTCGGCGATCCACTGCGTGAGCATCGGCATCGCCGTCATGTGATCGAGCGGGACGTTGAAGAAGCCCTGCACCTGGCCGGCGTGCAGGTCCATCGTCAGGACGCGGTCGACTCCGACGCCCTCGAGGCACCTGGCCACGATCCGGGCCGAGATCGGCTCGCGCGGCGCGGACTTCTTGTCCTGGCGCGCGTAGCCGTACCAGGGCATGACGGCGATGATCCGGTGCGCCGATGCGCCCTGCGCGGCGTCGATCATCGCCAGCAGCTCCATCAGGGCGTCGTTCGGGGTCATGCCCTCGACCTCGTTGGCGGCCGTCGATTGGACGATGAAGACGTCGGCGCCGCGGATCGACTCCTCGTAGCGGCAGTAGATCTCTCCGTCGGAGAAGGTCTTCAGGGTGACCTCGCCCTGCATCACGTCCAGATGGCCCGCGATGCGCGCGGACAACTCCATCGACGCGCGGCCGCCGAAGACCATCAGGCGCTTGCGGTAATCCTGAACGATCTCGGTGACCGGCTGGGTCTGCTCGACCGTGCTCAAGAGTCCTCGTCCTTGCTGGATTCCTCGGCCTTCTTCCTCGAGTAACCCTCGACGTTCTTCTGCTCCGCCCTCGAGATTCCCAGAGCGCCTGGCGGAACGTCGTCGGTGATCACCGAGCCGGCCCCAGTGTATGCCTCGTCCCCGACTTCTACCGGGGCAACCAGGGTCGTGTCGACGCCGGTGCGAACTTTTTTCCCGATCTTGGTGCGATATTTGCTGTGGCCGTCGTAGTTGGCGGTGACCGTCGAGGCGCCAAGGTTCGATCCCTCCCCCACCTCGGCGTCGCCGATGTAGGAGAGATGGGGGACCTTCGCGCCGGCGCCGATCTCGGAGTTCTTGATCTCGACGAAGGTGCCTGCCTTGGCGCCCTCGCCGATCCGGGCGTCGGGGCGGAGGTAGGTGAACGGACCGACGATCGCCTCGTTCTCGACCTGGCAGCTCGTCAGGTAGGAGTGGAGGACGGCGGCCCGCTCGCCGATGCGCGAGTCGATCAGGGTGCTCATCGGGCCGATCGTGCTGCCGGAGCCGATGCTCGTCCGCCCGCGGAGGGTGGTGCCCGGCAGGATCGTGGTGTCCGCCGAGATCTCGACGTCCGCGTCGATCCAGGTCGCCCCCGGGTCCTCGATCGTCACGCCCGCTCGCATGTGCGCGGTCAGGATCCGCCGGCGGGCCTCGTCGGCGACGCGGGCAAGGTCGGCGCGGTCGTTGACGCCGAGGTTGACAGCCGGGTCGCCGACCAGGTGGGCGATCACCTTGCCGCCGCCCTGCCGGATGAGCGGCAGGAGATCGGGGAGGTAGTACTCCCCCTGGGCGTTGTCGTTGGAGAGGCCGCCGAGGGCCTCGATCAGCGGACCGGACTCGAAGGCGTAGGTGCCCGCGTTCACCTCCCTGATCGCGAGCTGATCCGGGGAGGCATCGCCGGGCTTCTTCGCCTCGACGATCCGATCGACCTCGCCATCCGCGGAGCGGATCACGCGGCCGAAGGTGCCGGGGTCCTCGAGCTCGGTGGTCATCATGGTCGCGTCCGCGCCGGCCTCGCCGTGGGCGGCGAGCAGGCCCTCGATCGCCTCCGCGCTGAGCAGCGGCGTGTCGCCGGAGAGGACGACGATCGTGCCCGAATCCCGGATCACGTCGGAGGCGGCGCGCAGCGCGCCGCCGGTGCCGTCGGCCTGCGGCTGGACCACGGTCTCGGTGCCGTTCGGCAGGGCGGCCGAGAGATCGTGCTCGGGCGAGACGATCACGCAGACCCGCTCAGCTCCGGCCTGGCGGGCGGCGAGGATCGGCCAGGCGACCATCGGCCGGCCGCAGACCTCGTGCAGGACCTTGGGCAGGGCCGAGCGCATGCGCGTGCCCTGGCCGGCGGCCATGATCAGGGCGGTGGGAGCGTTCACCCCGAAAGAGTATTCCGGGGCGAGCGGGTGATGCGGGCGGGCGGCTGCGCCGAGCCGCCCGCCGCGCAGATCAGGAGGCGGCGGGCTCCGGGACGGGATCGGGCCGGATGACGACCGTGTCGGCGACTAGCTGGATGTCGTCGGCCGGCATTCCGACGCGCTTGGCGTGCTTGCGGATCGCCTGGTGGTCGGTCGCCTGGTAGATGCAGATGCTGCCCAGGGTGCCGTCGGCCTCGGCGATGACGTAGCTGCGGATCCAGCGGATGTCGCTCGAGAACTCCTCGTCAGCGATCTCCTTGGAGCGCTGCGCGGGGATCTCCTCGGGTGAGGCCCAGGCCTTCTTGCGACGGATGGCGTAGGTGTTCATTTCGTCCTTTCGTCAGTGCCGCGCCTCCTGCGCGGCCCGGGTACTACGGCCGGCGACCCCGGAGAAGATGTGTGAGCCTCGTCCGATTCAGCCGGGCTGCCCGAGCGGGTCGTCCTGAGCCCGGAAGGCGGCGGTGACCAGATCGACGATCGGCTGCGGTGCCTTCTCGGGCGAGCCCGCGTCGAGAGGCGGCTCGGGGTCGTACTCGATGCCGAGCTGGACCGCCTGCGCCACCTCGTCGCCGTTCATCTTCTGGACGAGACGGAGCGCCATGTCGATGCCGGAGGAGACGCCCGCCGCGGTGACGATCTTGCCGTCCTCGACCACGCGGTCGGGGACCGGCTTCGCGCCGAGCTCCGCGAGGAGGTCACGGGCCAGCCAGTGGGTCGTGGCGGGGACGCCGTCGAGGAGGCCGGCCGCGGCGAGCAGGAGCGAGCCGGTGCAGACGGAGGTGGTCCAGGTGGTGCTCTCGTGGACCTCCCTGATCCACTCATGCAGCGGCTCGTGCTCGAGCAGCACGCGGTTGCCGAACCCGCCGGGGACCACGACGATGTCCGGCGCCCGCACCTCGTCGATCGAGGCGTCGGCGACCAGGGAGAGGGTGTCGGACTCGTTGCGGACCGGACCGGGCTCCTCGGCGATGAAGATCGACTCGTTCCCGGGAACGGAGTTGAGGACGTCGTGCGGCCCGATGATGTCGAGGGCCGTGAAGCGGTCATAGAGCAGGTAGGCGATCTGCATCGTGTCTCCTCTCAGGGTGCGGCGGTTGCCGCCGTGTCCGGCGCCCGACGGAAGCGGGCGCGGTACTGCGCCGGTGGGACTCCCACGCGGCGCCCGAAGGCCCGGCGCATCGTCTCCGGGGTGCCGAAGCCGCAGCGGGCCGAGACCAGGTCGATGGGATCGGCGCCCTGCTCGAGCAGCTGGCGGGCGCGCTCGACCCGCAGCTCCTCCACGTAGGCGGCAGGGGTCATGCCGATCTCGCGGTTGAAGAAGCGGGCGAAGTTGCGCGGGCTCATCGCGGCGCGCTCGGCGAGGGTTTCAACACGGAGGTCCGCGTCGAGGTTGTCGGCGATCCAGGCCTGGAGCTCGCGCAGCGGACGGCGCTCGGCCATCTGGGTGGCCAGGTGGGAGCTGAACTGGGCCTGGCCGCCCGGGCGCTGGAGGAAGAGGACGAGCCAGCGCGCGATCTCGACCGCGACCTCGCGCCCCAGGTCCTCCTCGACCAGCGCCAGGGAGAGGTCCATGCCGGAGGTGACTCCCGCCGATGTCCAGATGTCGCCGTCGCGGACGAAGATCGGGTTGGGATCGACCTTGAGCTCGGGATGCAGGCGGGCCAGCTCCTCGGTGGAGGCCCAGTGGGTGGTGACCGTCTTGCCCTGCAGGAGGCCCGCTCGGGCCAGCAGGAAGGAGCCGGAGCAGACGGAGGTGACGCGTCGCGAGCGCCGCGCAGCGCTGCGGATCCAGCGGATCAGGGCGGCGTCGTGCTCGGCCGTCCTCACCCCCACGCCGCCGGCGGCGACGAGCGTGTCGATCGGACCGCGACAGCGGGCCGTGGTCGACTTCGGAAGCAGGGAGTAGCCGCCACCCCGCACGGCGATCGGCGTCGAGTCCCTGGCCACCACATCGAGCGTGTACTGATCTCCCCCTGCGATCAGGTCCGCCCCGGCGAAGACCTCCGAGGGCCCGATCACGTCAAGCGGTTGCACTCCCGGGAAGGCGAGGATGACGATCCGGCGGGGCTTGCTCTCCTTTGCCACGGGCGCATCATGCCGTGCCCACCGTCTGTCTGCAATGACCAATTGCAGACAATTTCTGCCATGCACGGGCGAGACCGTCCTGACTTTGGGGCCGTATACGACCACTGGGCAGCACAGTCGAGGCGGTGAGCAGAACCCGAACCTGGACCTAGACTGGGACCCCTTCCGGGGTGGTGTAACTGGCTTAGCACGCCTGGTTTTGGTCCAGGAAGAGGTGGGTTCGAATCCTCCCCCCGGAGCTGGAGGTTCGAGTCAAGAGGGGCGAACTCCCGTCGCCGGGAACTAATCTGACGTGGATGGAGCGAGCGGTGACCACCGACGAGCGGGTCAATCTGCTGGCCCAGAAGGTCGACGCCGGATTTGCGCGGATGGATGCGAACCTCGATCGGATCGATCGTGATCTTCGGGAGCTGCGCGACGTGAGCTTCCCGTTTGGCGGTCGGATCATGATCGCACTCGTCGGCGTGATCCTCGCGCTGATCGGTGTGATCGGCGCGGTGCTTGCTGCCGGGCTGTCCTGACTGATCCGGCCCAGGGCTGCTCGCCCGCGGCGGGAGATGACCAACCCCGCCAAATAGTCTCCGGGGCGCATGCCCGCCCTTCACTCCCGCTTCCCCCGGATCTCCTCCTACGGCTTCATCTCGGACTGTCATACCGGCGCGCTGGTTGCGCCGGACGGGTCGATCGAGTGGCTCTGCCTTCCCCGATTCGACTCGGAGAGCATCTTCGGCTCGCTGCTCGATCGGAGCTGCGGGTTCTGGCGGATCGGTCCGCCCGGGCTCGGGGCACCGGTGAGCCGCCGGTATGAGCCGGGCACCAATGTCCTCGAGACGACCTGGATGACGGGCTCGGGCTGGGTGATCGTGCGCGACCTGCTGACCTTCGGTGACTGGCGCCCGGAGAACGATTTCGAGCCCCACCGCCGCCCGCCGCCCGACGACGAGGCGGAGCACATCCTGATCAGGGTGGTCGAATGCGTCCAGGGCGAGGTTGACATCGAGATGATCTGCCAGCCCGCCTTCGACTACGGCTCCACCAGGATCGATTGGGAGAGGCGGGGTGAGTCGGGCACGGACGCCGAGATGACCCACGACGGCCTCCACCTGGTCCTCACCGGAGATCTCGGCTTGGGAGTGGACGGCACGGACGCTCGCGCCCGCCACCGGATGAAGGCCGGCGAGGTCCGCTTCAGCGCGCTCAGCTGGGGCCCATCGCCACTCCCGCCCGACTCCGCCGAGGACTGCCAGCAGCGCCTCGAGCGGACGGTCGACTTCTGGCGCCGCTGGCTGGAGGGCGGCAGCTTCCCGGACCACCCCTGGCGGGACTACCTGCAGCGCGCGGCGCTGGTGCTGAAAGGGCTGACCTACGGGCCGACCGGCGCCCTGATCGCCGCGCTCACCACCTCCCTCCCCGAGACCCCGGGTGGGGAGCGCAACTGGGACTACCGCTACACCTGGATCCGCGACGCCACCTTCACCCTCTGGTCCCTCCACACCCTGGGCCTCGACTACGAGGCCACCGACTTCATGGGCTGGATGACCGACATCTACAAGGAGAGGGTCGCCGAGGGCGGGCCGCCCCTGCAGATCATGTACGGCATCCGCGGTGAGACGGACCTGACCGAGACGACGCTCGACGAGCTCTCCGGCTACGAGGGGGCGAAGCCCGTCCGCATCGGCAACGGCGCCTTCAAGCAGCGCCAGAACGACGTCTACGGGGCGCTCCTCGACTCGGTCTACATCCACGCCAAGGTCCAGGACCACCTCCCGCACGAGCTCTGGGAGGCGCTCTGCGGGCAGGTCGAGACGGCGATCGACGTCTGGGGTGAGCCCGACCAGGGGATCTGGGAGGCCCGCGGCGAGCCGAAGCACTACGTCTCCTCGAAGCTGATGTGCTGGGTCGCGGTGGACCGCGGCTGCAGGCTCGCCGACCGGATCGGCGACGAGGAACGGCTCGCCCGCTGGACCACGGTCGCCGACGAGATCCGGGCGGACATCCTCGAGCGCGGGGTCTCCGACCGTGGCGTCTTCCGCCAGCACTACGACACCGATGCACTCGACGCGTCGACCCTGCTGGTGCCCCTCGTCCGCTTCCTGCCTCCCGACGACGAGCGGGTGGTGAAGACGGTGATGACGATCGCCGACGAGCTCACCGAGTACGGGCTGGTCCTTCGCTACCGGGTGGAGCAGACCGACGACGGCCTGCACGGAGAGGAGGCGAGCTTCCTGATCTGCTCCTTCTGGCTCGTCTCGGCCCTCTCGGAGATCGGCGAGGCCCAGCTCGCCCGCGAGAAGTGCGAGCGGCTGCTCTCCCTCGGCGGGCCCCTCGGCCTGTACGCCGAGGAGCTCGATGCGCGGACCGGGCGGCACTGGGGCAACTTCCCGCAGGCCTTCACCCACCTGGCGCTGATCAATGCCGTGAGCCACGTGATCAGCGACGACCGCGCGGGCGACCGGGATCGCACGGCCGTGCTCACCGAGATGATCTCGGCGCAGACGGTCTAGTCGGACTCTGCCGGGGGAACGCGCCCCGCCTCGGTCCCCGGCTCGTCCGCGGGGCCGCGGGGCGAAGCGATCCCGAGCACCCGCATCGCCTTCAAACCCAGCCCGAGCTTCTCGCGGCCCTCGGTGGAGGTGACGTCGTGCCCGCAGAGCTCGCGGACGCGCTCCAGCCGATAGCGGATCGTGTGGCGGTGGGTGAAGAGCTGCTGGGCGGTCGCGGCGACGTTGCCGTCGTTCTCGAGATAGGCCTCGACCGTGGTGACGAGCTCTGTCTCATATTGCTCGTCGTAGGCGACCAGCGGCTCCACGGTCTCGGAGTAGAAGCGCTCGAGCTCCGCGGGATCCTCGCTCATGGCGGGGAGCAGCAGCCGATATGCGCCCGTGTCCTCGAAGGCGAGCACCCGCCGGCCCTCCGCATCGCCGACGTTGGCCGCGAGCAGTGCCTCCTGAGCGGCCCGGTAGAGGTCCCCCGGATCGGCGGCGGGCCGGCTTCTCGAAACGAGGATCGAGAACCCGCTCAGCCCCTCCTCGAGCTCGACGGCCAGTCCCTCAGCCGCACGGCTGAGCCGCTCGTCATCCCCGGCCGGGACGATCGCCACGATCTCGGCGCTCTCGCCCTCCTGGTTTCCCTCGCCGGCCAATCCCCCGGCGCTCACCGCCCGGGTGGCGCGCTGCGTGATCGCCAGGACGCGAGCGCGCCACTCACCCGTCTGGGCGACGTGGGGATGCGCCCGGGCGATCAGCACACCGGTGCCGCGGGAGAGATCCGCGCCCAGCTCAGCGGCGCGGGCCTCGATGTCCGCGCGGTCGGTGAGCTTGCGAGCGAGTAGGGCCCGCACGAAGTCACCGGCGGCCTCCTCGGTCGCCCATTCCGGCGAGCGGGCGCGCTCCAGCTCGAGGCCGAGCAGCGTGGACACCATGCGCAGCAGCGCCGCGTCCGGCTCCTCCTCCCCACGCGGCCGCCAGCGCAGCTCGCCGACCGCCGCATCGGCGACCCGCAGCTCCACCGTCTCCACCCCTGCGCCGCCGGCGAGGAGCTTCCGCTCCTCGTCGGGCGAGGCCGTGGCGACCGCGAGGACGTTGCTGGAGCGGTCGATCAGCGCCACGCTCGCGTCCAGGGCGCGTCCCGCCGCGCGCGCGACGGCCGGCATCCCGGCCCCGGACTCGATCGACGCCGAGAGCTCCTCGAGGCCGCCGGGCTGCGCTTCGTGCGAGGGTGCGCCGATAGGCGCAACCCGTTTCCGTTGGTCCTTGGCAGGCACCGGCACATGGTAGGTCCGCCTCGGCGAACCTAGAACCAGTTGCTGATGTCGTCCCAGTTGAGGAAGATCACGACCCCGATGACGAGCCCGATCAGCACCAGGGCCGCGAGCACGAAGAGGGACAGGAAGCCGGCGACCAGCTTCTCCCAGGCGCGCCCGTAGGAGCCGAGCGCGGGCACCAGGATGAGGGCGACGAAGGCGCAGATCGAGAGCAGCCCGGCGGCGCCGAAGAGGTAGTACTCAGTCCCCAGCGCCGCTACGGGCGCCAGGATCGAGCTCAGGGGCAGGGGCACGGCGCGGATTGTCGCGAATGTGGGCAACGACGAGCACCACGGCCCCGACCGCCGAGAAACAGGCTGCGCCGAGCGCCCACCCCGCCGAGACGTCGCTCAGCCAGTGCACCCGCAAGTAGACCCGGCTGAGGCCGATCAGGGCCGTGACGGCGATCCCGCCGGCGATCACGAGGCTCCTCCGCGTGATCCCCGGCACGACCCGCAGCGCGAAGGTGATCGCCAGCCACGTGTAGAGCGTCGACTGCGCGGCGTGGCCGCTGGGAAAGGCCGACCCGCCCGCCGAGACCACGGGGTCCGGAGGGCGCGGCCGATCGGTCCAGGCCTTGATCTCCGGGACGAGCGCCGAGGTCAGCGTCATCCCGACGGCGAGCGCCCAGAACTCCATCCACTTCCGGCGGACCGCCAGCAGGACCGCTGCGATCACCGCCAACGGATACGTGACCCAGCCGGAGCCGAGGGTGGTGATGACCTCCGCGACATGGGTGAGCCAACCGACCTGCAGGTCGCCCGCGGCGTCCCAGGCGGTCCGGTCGCCGGGCGTCGGCCCCGGAGCTCCGTCGACCACGGACCAGTAGGCGATCAGCACGAAGAGGGCGACCGAGACCACCGCGACCAGCGTCGTGAACTCGAGGCCGAGGCCACCAGGAGTCAGGCGCCGGCCCAGGAACTCGAACTGCGGCCTCAGCCGCCGCCCGAGTCCCAGCAGGGGCCGGAGCACCCTTCGCGACTCCATCTCGGCCACCACGCGCCGCCGGTTGGCGGGCACGCGGAGGAACCGGTAGCTCACGATCAGGCCGATGACGATCGCCACGACGATCCCGAACACGACCAGGCCCTTGCCCACCGCGTTCGTGACCGTGTCGAGGCTCTCCGCGAAGAAGTAGCCGAGCAGAAGCAGGGCGATCGACCAGAGGCCGGTCCCCAGGATGCTGTACGGGGCGAAGCTGCGGTACTGCATCTTGCTGCTCCCCGCGATGAAGGGGGCGAGGGCCCGGACCAGGCCGATGAAGCGCCCGATCAGGATCGTCCGGCCGCCGTAGCGGGAGAAGTAGCCCTCGACCTTCTCGAGGCGCTCGCTGGTGATCCGGAAACGCTCGCCGTGCTGAACCAGGAAGCCGCGGCCGAGATGGGCACCGAGCAGGAAGCTCACCGAGTCGCCCGTGAACGCCGCCAGCCAGGTGATCCCGATGATCACCGGCAGCGAGATGTCCCCCTGCGAGGCGACCGCGCCTCCGAGCATCACCGTGAACTCGCCCGGCGCGACGAGGCCCACGAACGCCCCGGTCTCCAAGAAGGCGAGCCCGCCCACGAGCAGGTACGTCCAGGAGCCAAGTCCCTCGGAGAGGTCCTCGATGATCTTGTCCAGGTCGATGCTCGGCAGCTGGTCGTGGAAGACGAAGAACGCCACGATCACCGCGACGACCAGGCCGCGGATCACCCACTTCCGGCTGATGCGACCGCTCACTGCCCCTGCGGCTCGGTTGCGATCACGTCCGGGAAGCGCCCGCGCAGCTCCGCGGCGGCGGCGTCCGCCTCAGCCGCAGTCGGGAAGAGCCCGAACGCGGTCGGCCCCGACCCGGTCACCATCGCATGCGCCGCCCCAGCCTCCTCCAGTGCCGCCAGGGCCTCCTCGATCGCGGGCCGGAGCGAGATCGCGGCGGGCTGGAGGTCGTTGACCAGGTGCTCGCGGTAGGTGAGGGGCGAGCCGCCGGCCTCGACCGCATCCCGCAGCCTGCGGCGGATCGCCTCGAGCTCGGCCTCGCCCCGGGGCGATCCCAGACGGTCGGCCTCGGCATAGACCTCGGCCGTCGCCAGACCCTCCGCCTGCGGGATGAGGACCACCGCGTGCTCGCCTGGTGGCGGCGCCGGCTCGATCACCTCACCGGCGCCGGCGACGAGACACGGCCTGGGCTGAAGCTGGGAGGGCACGTCGGCCCCGATCCCCGCCGCGATCGCCCGCAGCCCCTCCACCTCGCCCATCGCCAGGCGCAGGACCGCGGCCGCGTCCGCGCTGCCTCCGCCCAAACCCGCCGCGACCGGCACGCGCTTCGTCACCTCGATCCGCAGGGGCGGGCCGTCCCAGCCCTGCTCGCGCAGCGCGGCGAGGGCAGTCGCCGTCAGGTCGGGTCCCTCGATGCCCTCGCAGACCACCTGGTCCTCGCCGGCCTCCGCGACCAGCAGCTCGTCGGCGAGCTCGAGGGGCTCGAACAGCGACCGGATCTCATGCAGGCCGTCGTCGCGCCGCGGGCCTACGTAGAGGCAGAGGTTGAGCTTGGCGGGCGCGCGCACGACGCCGGGCAGGCCGTTCACAGCTCCACGCCCGCCTCCGCCAGCGCCTCCGAGAGGCGCTGGAAGTCCCCGGGCGAGAGCGCCTCGGCCCGCGCGTCGGCCGGCCGGCCCGTTCGCTCGAGCGCGCGCTGGGCGGGCTCGAGCGCTCCCGGCCGCGCCAGCTCGAGCGAGCGCGGCAACGACTTGCGCCGGTGGGCGAAGGCGGCCCGGATCAGGCGGGCGAGCGGCGGCGGAGCCCCTGGGCCGGTCCGGCGCAGCCCGAGCAGCGCGGACCCGACCCGCGGCCGCGGGACGAACACGGCCGGATCCACGGCGCGCAGCAGCCTCACCTCGCAGGCGAGCTGCACCTGCACGCTCGCCGACCCGTACTCGCGGCCCCCCGGCGCGGCGCGCAGCCGATCGGCGATCTCCCGCTGGACCATCACCGTCCAGCTCCCGAGTTGCGGCAGCGCCGTGATCGTGCGGATGAGGAGCGGGGTGGCGATCGAGTAGGGCAGGTTGGCCACCATCTTCGTCGGAGGAGGGGCCAGATCCCCGAGGCCGACCCGCAGCGCGTCCCCCCAGACGAGGTTGACGTTCCCCGCCTCGCGCGCCAGCGGCTCGAGCTCACGCTTGAGCCGCTCGTCCAGCTCGATGACGTGCAGGCGGGCGATCTCCGGGGCGAGCCGCTCGGTCAGCGCCCCTCCTCCTCCCCCGACCTCGAGCACGACGTCGGAAGGGGCGAGGGCCGCCTCGCGCACGATCGCGTCCAGCAGATTCGGGTCGGCGAGGAAGTTCTGGCCGAGCCGGCGCGGCGAGCGCTCCGGCGGCCGGGCCGAGTGCGTCACCACCCGAAGGCTCTAGCGGCGTTCTGCTCCACGGTTCTCTCGAGCTCACCGTACGCGACGTCGCGGACCTCGGCGAGGCGCTCCGCCGTCGCGACGACGTTCGCCGGCTGGTTCGGCTTGCCGCGCATCGGCTGCGGCGCCAGGAAGGGCGAGTCCGTCTCGACCAGCAGCCGGTCGTCAGGGACCAGTGCGGCCGCCCCGCGAATCAGCTCCGACTTCGGATAGGTGAGGTTGCCGGCGAACGAGCAGTACCAGCCGCGCTCGGCCGCCCGCTCGGCCCATGCCGGTCCCGCGGAGAAGCAGTGGAGGATCACGGGCGCCCCGCCGGCCTCTCGGTCCAGGGTGGCGAACGCCTCACTCACGGCCTCCTCCGAGCCCTCCGGATCGCGCAGATGAATCACCACCGGCTTGCCCGTTCGCCGCGCGATCGCGATCTGTGCCGAGAACGCCCGTCGCTGCTCCTCGCGATCGGCCCCGTCCCGGTAGAAGTCGAGCCCGGTCTCACCGATCGCGACGACCTCGGGGCGCGCGGCGAGCTCCTCGATCGCATCCGCGGCACTGCCGTCGAAGCCGTTCGCGCTGTTCGGATGGCGCCCCACCGCAGCGAACACGCCGTCGTCCCGCTCGGCCGCTCGGACCGCATCCGGATTCGAGTCCTCTCCCAGGCCGACGGTGAGGATCCGGCGAACGCCCGCCCCGCGGGCCGCCGCGACCAGCTCGTCCTCATCCGCCTCGCAGAGAGCGAGGTGCGCGTGGGTGTCGACCACGCGCCGAGTCTAGGAACCCAGGACGAAGCTGAGCCAGGAGGCGGTCCGCGTGTGGATCGCGGGGAAGCCCTTGAGGCCACACCAGACGAAGCCGAACGCCGAATGCTTCGGCGGTGCGGCGGTCGCCTCGGCGACCCCCACCTGCCTCAGCCCCGCTGCGGTCGCCGCCACCATCGGACCGCCGCTGTCTCCGGCGCAGATCGTCCGCTGGATCGAGCGCTTGCGCTTCTTTCCCTTGATCTTCCTGACCGCCCTCAGCCCGGACTTCCCGCCCGCGTCGCACATCAGCGAGGTCGGCACCGGGCAGAAGCCGTGCACGAACGCCGGAGCCGTCTTCAGCACGCCGATCTTCGGCTTGCGCCGGGGCGCCGGGTTCCTCGCTCCGAAGCCGGCCACCGAGAGGACGGCGCCCGGCCCGGTCAGTACCGAATCCTCCGCCGGGCTCGCCAGCTGGATCGGAGGAGCGCTGGTGGGAATCCGGAGCGTCAGCACCGCGAGGTCGCCGATGAACCCGTGATTCCACCCGGGGTTGACCGCGGCCGCCCCGACGCTGTGCAGCTCGCCGCCGGCGAAAGCGGAGGTCGAGCCG
>DATBHQ010000099.1:0-2036 GCA_036557385.1 Solirubrobacterales bacterium
TCGGGCCAGTTCGTGATGACGCTCGACTCGAGCGTCATGAACGTCTCGATCTCCCAGATCGTGGCGGACCTGAACACCTCGATCCAGGGGGTCCAGGCGGCGATCACCTTCTACACCCTGGTGATGGCCGCCTTCATGCTCGCCGGCGCCAAGCTCGGCGACATCCTCGGCCGCAACCGGACCTTCGCAATCGGGCTCGGGGTCTACGGCCTCGGGACGGTGATCACGGCGATCAGCCCCAACCTGCTCGTGCTCCTCTTCGGATGGTCGTTGGTCGAGGGGCTGGGGGCGGTGATGGTGATCCCCGCGATCGCGGCGCTCACGGCCGCCAACTACGAGGGCAAGGACCGCGCGCTCGCCTTTTCGCTGATCGGGGCGATGACCGCGATCGCCGTCGCCGCCGGACCGCTGATCGGCGGCTTCGTGACGACCAACTACAGCTGGCGCTGGGTGTTCGCCGGCGAGGCGGTCGTGGTGGTGATCCTGCTGCTTCTCCGGGGGAACATCGCCAAGGCTCCCCGGGCCGAGCGCCGGCCGACCATGGACTACGTGGGCGCAGGCCTCTCGGCGGTCGGGCTCGGGCTGGTGGTCTTCGGGATCCTGATGAGCAGCAAGTGGGGCTTCTTCCAGCCGAGGGCCGCTCTCACCATCGGCGGCACCGAGATCACGCCCCTGGGTTTCTCCGTGGTTCCGTTCCTCATCCTCGGCGGCCTAGCGGCGCTCGGAGGGCTGGCCGTCTGGGAGGACCGGCGCCACCGCCTCGGACGAGACCGTCTGATCGACATGGCTCTGCTCCGCATCGACCGGCTCCGGGCGGGGCTCCTCACAATCGGCGCCCAGCAGCTGGTGCTGATGGGGACCTTCTTCGTCCTGCCCGTCTACCTCCAGATCGTGCTCGGCTTCGATGCCTTCGAGACCGGCAAGCGCCTGCTGCCGCTGTCGGGGGCGATGCTGGTTGCCGCGTTGCTGGGACCCAAGCTCGCCGGCCGGCGATCGCCTCGCACCGTCGCGCAGCTGGGGCTGATCGCGATCAGCGCCGGGGCCGTGGTGATGCTGGCCACCCTGGACGTCAATCTGAACGACACGGGGTTCAAGACGGCGCTGATCCTGATGGGCATCGGCGCCGGTCTGCTGGCGTCTCAATTGGGCAACGTGATCATGTCGTCGGTCGACGAATCCAAGACGAGTGAGGCCGGCGGGCTCCAGGGAACCGCGCTCAACCTGGGTGCATCCATCGGGACCGCGCTGATCGGCGCCGTGCTGATCGTCGGGCTGGTCAACGGATTCAACTCGAACCTGGCCGACAACCCGGACGTCTCCGCGCCGGTCCGACAGACGATCGCGACCAACACGGAGGAGGGGATCGACATCGTGTCCGTGGACGAGGCCGAGCAGCGCGCGCTCCAAGAGGGCCTGCCGCAGCAGGAGGCGAGCGCCGTCGCCGACTCCTACGGCGACGCCGAGCTGAGCGCGCTCCGGCAGTCGCTCGGCGCCGTCGCGTTCATCGCGCTGCTGTCGCTCTGGTTCACGCGGAGGCTCCCGACCTCCACGAGGACGGCGCAGCCTCGCGAGACGACGCCTAGCGCGTCGCTCGGCTGAGAACGTCGTCGAGCAGCGCCGAGCGGTCCGCGGACCCGAACTTCTCTGTGAGCTCCGCCTCGATCGCCGCCCTGTCCTTGCCCTCGACCGCGAGCTTCATGGCCACCAGCCGCTCGGCGGCATCGTCGCCATTGCGGGCAGGTGTCGCATCGGCGGGCGGCGAGGTCGGCGCCTCGGGCGCGGCCGGAGGCTGGGGCTCAGTGTCGGGCTCCGGCGCGGGGGGTTGCTCCTCCTCGGTCTCCGTCGGCTGCGGTTCCGCCTCGGCCTTCGGCAGCGCGGACGAGACGGCCGCCGTAAGAGTCCCACCGAGCTCGTCAAGCGCGCGCTTGGCGGCCTCGATCTGCGCGCGGGCATCTCCTTCGGCCCGCTCGCGTATCTGCGCGGCCTCCGCTTCGGCCTGCTCGCGAACGCTCGCGGCCTTCGCCTCGGCGTCGCGG
>DATBHQ010000100.1:0-13961 GCA_036557385.1 Solirubrobacterales bacterium
GAGACCTACTTCGTGCGCGGCTCGGTCGTCCTCGACCCCGGCTTCGCCGCGATCTACACCTACGCCCGCTCTGCGGACACGGAGATCCCGAAGCTCGAGGAGGGGCAGACGCTCGACCTCGAGGGCGTGGAGATGGAGGGCAAGGAGACCCCGCCGCCACCCCGCATCAGCCAGGGCAAGCTGATCGAGATGATGGAGGAGCGGGGCCTGGGCACCAAGGCGACGCGGGCCGACATCATCCAGAAGCTCTATGACCGCGGCTACGTCTTCGGCAACCCGCCGGAGCCGTCGGAGACGGGGATCGCGATGTCGAAGGCCTTCGAGCACTACGTGCCGCGGATGGCGACGCCGGACATGACCGCCGAGATGGAGGCGGAGATGGACCAGATCGCCGCCGGCGACATGACGAAGGACGACGTGCTGAAGGACAGCCGCGACATGCTCCGCTCGGCCTTCGACGAGATGGGCGACGACGTCAAGACCGAGGACGAGGACGCCAAGTGGCGCAAGTTCGCCCGGGAGGTCTGGGCCGGGATGGACCAGGACCGGATCCTCGGGCCCTGCATCGTCTGCCAGGAGGCGGGGCGCAAGCAGCCCGACGGCTCGCCGAACATGCTGCGGATCATCAAGGCGCGCAAGTCCGGCAAGCGCTTCGTGGGCTGCCAGGGCTGGGATGGCGACAACCCCGACTCGCCGGACTCCTGCGACCAGACCTTCCCCCTACCCCAGCGGGTCCGCGGCCTCTACAAGATCGAGGAGGTCTGCTCGGTCTGCGGGCGCACGCCCCGGCTGCAGGTGATCCCCTGGCGCGGCCGCCCCTGGAAGCTCTGCCTGAACGACGAATGCCCCTCGATGGCGGAGATGAAGCGCCGGCGCCAGGAGCGCGAGGCGGCCAAGGCCGCCAAGGAGGCGGCGGAGAAGGAGGGCGCCGATGGCGCCGATGCGGTCAAGGAGGCCGAGAAGATCGCAGGCCAGGCCTCGGCCACCAAGGTGAAGCGCGCCAAGAACGGCTCCGGCGCACGGGCTAGGAACGGCTCAGGCTCGGGGGCCCGCTCGAAGTCCAAGCCGAAGAGCTAGGACGATCTCCGGCGGGGCCTCGTCGCGACGATCTGGACCATCGCGATCAGCAGCACCGCCACGGTGAGGATGCGCTCGCTGCGAGGGAGTTCGTAGAAGAAGCCGTAGATCTGTATCGCGATGGCCAGGCCCTGTGCTGCGAGCGGCAGGGCGATGGCGGGCCAGCCCGTCACCTCTCTCGGCTCCAGCCGGCCCGGGTGCGGTTCCCAGGAGGCATAGGCGACCAGCAGGGCGCCGCCGACCCAGAGGGCGTCGTAGAAGCCCGCCTCGTAGGAGTGCGCCAGCACCTGCACCGAGTAGATGGCGTCCGCGAGGCCCATCAGCGCGATGCCGCAACCGAGCACGAGCCACATGCGCCCCGGTCGCCAGCCCATCAGTGCATACACCCCGAGCGTCGCGCCGAAGATGATGGCGTTCCCGAGCGGATAGGCGAGATCGACGCCATCCGCCAGCGTCGAGGCGCTCGAGTGATCCTCGACCGGCGCCAGGAACAGCGCCACCCACGGGATCGAGACGATGAACATGATGGCCACCCCGTCGATCCAGCGGTGGAGCTCGAACTTCGGAACGCGATCCCGCACGAGCAGCGCCAGCGCCACCAGGACGAGCGGGTACCAGGCGAGCCAGAAGGCGTCCGAGATGCTCGTCACCGGCACCTCGCTGCCGCTGCCATCGCCGAAGCGAATGCTCCAGATCGTGTCCCCGATCGCCCAGCTGGCGAGCCCGGCTCCGATCAGCAGCCACGCGGTCCGGCCGCGGTCGGCGCGAAGCGCCCCGATCAGGCAGAGGAGGGCGGCCGCCCAGAGCAGAGAGTCGTTGAGCCAGTTGTGGAAGAACTCCTCGGCGCCGGTGTTGAGCCCGAACCCGTCGTGGACCGCGTCCACGGCCACGACGACCGCGAGCACCAGCCAGATGGCCCTGACGCCCGGGGAGTACCGGGCCGGGCGAGACGCCACCCGAGTTTCCACGCGGGCACACTAGATGACCGATCCCAAATCCCCGCACGCCCGGATGACGCGCCTGGCGCGTCGCAGCTCTGCGTCCTCGGGCTCGCCTTTGGCACCACCAAAGGCTTCGCCCTGCGTCCTTGATCTGCTCGACCAGGCGCGCCCCCGGTCGCACGCGGATTCGGAATCAATCATCTAGCCGCGCCGGCTCCGGAAGCTGAAAGGGCGGCCCCGCCGGGACCGCCCTCCAGCATCAGCTGATGATTCGGTCGGTCAGGCGCTCTCCTCGCCGCCGCCCTCGTCACCGCCCTCGTCGCCGCCGTCGCCACCCTCTTCGGTGCCGGTGTCGGGCGCTGTGTCCGGTGTCTCCGGTGTCTCGAACATCTCGACTCCTCTCATCCTCGTCGTTGCTGCACCCTCGCTACCCGTGGAGCGGCCGGAAATAAACCCGGCCTCGGGTTAGCCTGGTTCGCCCATGTTCATCTCACTGGAGGGAATCGACGGCTCGGGCAAGACGACCCAGGCCAAGCTGCTCGCCGGCGAGCTCGGCGAGGACGTGGTGCTCGTGCGGGAGCCCGGCGGAACCGCCGCCGGCGAGCGGATTCGCGGGCTGCTCAAGGACCCGGCGCTGGAGCTCGATCCCCTCGCCGAGCTGATGCTCTTCTGCGCCGCGCGGTCGGAGCTGGTGGCGGAGGTGATCGCGCCGGCCAGGGAGGCCGGCCGGGACGTGGTCTGTGACCGCTTCAGCGACTCGAGCGTCGCCTACCAGGGCTCGGCACGGGGGCTCGGGACCGAGCGGGTCGAGGAGCTCTGCGACCTGGCCACCGGCGGAGTCTGGCCGGATCTGACGATCCTGCTGCGCATCGACCCCGACGTGGCGGCGACCCGGATCGGCAGGCGCAGGGCCGACCGCTTCGAGGGCGAGGGAATCGAGCTGCAGCGGCTGGTGGCGGAGGGCTACGACGAGGTGGCGCGCCGCCAACCGGAGCGGATCCGGGTGGTCGAGGCCGACGGCGATCGGGAGGCAGTGCACGCCGCCGTGCTCGCGGAGGTGCACGGGGTACGCGCATGATCGCTGAGGCGGCCCGTCACCAGCCCCGGGCGGCGTTCGCGCTGACGGCCGCCCTGGCCGCACCGAGTCACGCCTATCTCTTCCGCGGGCCGCGCGGCTCGGGCAAGGCCGCCGCCGCCCGGGCGTTCGCCGCCGAGCTGCTGTCCGAGGGCGCGACCGATCCGGACGACGCCCGGCGCCGCGCCATGCTCGATCCCTCGCCGCACCCTGACCTCGTCTGGCTTCGGCCGCCCGGAGCCCAGCACCTGGTCGACGACGTGCGCGAGCAGGTGATCCGCGCCGCGAACCTCAGCCCAGCCGAGGGAAGCCGCCGGGTCTTCGTCATCGAGGAGGCCGAGGACCTCCGGGACGAGAGCCAGAACGGCCTCCTCAAGACGCTCGAGGAGCCCGCGCCCTTCGCCCACCTGATCCTGATCTGCTCCGAGCCGGAGCAGCTGGCCGAGACGATCCTCTCGCGCTGCGCGCCGATCGAGTTCGCGCCGCTGGCACCGGACGCGGTGCTCGAGGTCCTGGGCTCGGAGGGGACCGACGCGACCGCCCGCCTGAGCGGTGGGGACGTGGAGCTCGCCCGCGCCCTGAGCGATGAGCGCGGATCCGCCCTCAGGGCCACCGCGGAAACAGCTGCCCGCGCTCCACGTTCGGGGACCGCCGCCACGGAGCCCTGGCGCGAGCTGCTGGCTGCGGCGAGCGAGGCCGGCGAGCTGGCGGGGGCGGAGGAGGAGCGCCGGCTGTCCGAGGAGGCCGAGGCGATCGGTCGGCGGGGGCGCAAGGGGAAGCTCACCCGCGAAGCCGTCGAGCAGGTGCGGCGCACCGAGCGGCGTGCCCGCACCGAGGCGCTGGACCTGGGCCTCGCTCTCTGCTGCGCCTGGTACCGCGACCTTGCGGCGATCGCCGCCGGCGCCGACGACGTCGTCCTCAACACCGATCGGATGCAGGAGCTGGAGGAGGACGCCCAGGGCCTCGATCCGGCGAGCGCCCGGACCGCGGTCGAGTGGGTGCTCGACACCCGCCGGCGCCTGCGCGTGAACGTCTCCGAGGAGCTTGCGCTGGAGGCGCTCTGGCTGCGGCTCAGCGCCGCGCTTGCACGCGAAGTGTGAGCAAGCAGTAACAATCTCCACCACGATGGCCAAGGGAAGAAGTAGGGGTGGGAGTGGCCGCCGGATACCCATGCGGCTCTGGCTCGGCACTGCGTTCGCGCTGGTCAGCCTGATCACGTCCGCCGCCGTGTACGTCTTCGTCGACGACTCCTCCGGCCGCACCCTGCAGAGCGAGTCCGCGGACCTGGCGGTCGGCAAGACGGCCAGCCTCGCCGATGATCTCGGGAGCGTGGACAAGCTGCACGCGGCCAACGTGCTGACCCAGGCCGACACCGCGACGTTCACCGCCTGGGCGCTGAACCGGCACGGACACCCGTTCGCGCCGGGTCAGAACTTCGCGGGGCTCGACACCCTGCAGCAGAGGCGCGAAGCGGTTCACGTCGCACTCGACGGCCGCCGCTACAGGGCGAGCCTCCCCGACAACGTCACCGTCGCGGCCACCCCGATCTTCGGCAGCGGCAAGGTGCCGATCCACGGCGTCGTCATCGTCCGGGCGGAGCCGCCACCCGCGCTCACCCACGCCTTCGACGAGCTGCGCGGGGACCGCCTGCGGGCTCTGCTGATCGCGATCGCGATCGGCATCCTGGTCGGCTTCCTCGCCTCCTCGCTGATCGCGATCAGGGTCCGCCGCCTGGCGACGGCGGCCGAGCAGATGGCCGCCGGCGACTTCGAGGCCCCGCTGCCCCCCGGCGGCGGCGATGAGATCGGCGACCTGACGCGCTCGCTCGAAGCGATGCGCCGCGAGCTCTACCGGACGTTCGGGATGCTCGCCACCGAGCGTGACCGGCTCTCGGCGATCTTCGAAGGGCTCACCGAGGCGGTGATCGTCGCGGGCGAGGACGGGGAGGTCCGCTTCACCAACCCCGCCGCCAGGCGGCTGGTCCGGGACGGGAGGCCGGCCCCCGCGCTGGGCCCCTCGCTGCGCCGTGCCGCCGAGCACGGCTCGGACGACATCCCCGTGCTCTCGATCGAGGGCCGCGTCTACGGCGTCCAGGCCCGGCGGGTGCCCGCCGAGCAGGCCGTCCTCCTGGTCGTGCGGGATCGGACCGAGGAGCTGAAGAGGGAGCGGGCCGAAGCCGAGTTCGTCTCTAACGCGGCGCACGAGCTGCGCAATCCGCTGGCGGGGATCATGAGCGGCATCGAGGTCCTCCGCGGCGGCGCCAAGGACGATCCGGAGGCCCGCGACCGCTTCCTGGCGAGGCTCGCGGTCGATGCCGAGAGGATGACCCGGCTGACCCAGTCGCTGCTCATGCTCGCCCGGGTCGAGGCCGCCGGCGATGGCGATCCGGCGAAGGTCGTCGACGTGACCGTCGCGGCGGAGGAGGCGATCGAGGCGATCGAGAATCCGGACGGGGTCGAGCTGCGCGATGAGATCGAGCCGGATCTGGTCGCCGAGGGCGATCCGGTGTTGCTCCGCCAGGTGATGATCGGGCTCCTCTCGAACGCCTGCGCGTACACCCCCGCGCCGGGCACGGTTACCCTTCGCGCCTCGCGCGGGGCCCAGGACAGCGTGACCATCGAGGTAAATGACACCGGGAAGGGAATCCCGCCAGACGAGCAGGAGCGGGTCTTCGAGCGCTTCTATCGAGGCTCGGGCATCCTCGAGGGCGAGGGCTTCGGGCTGGGGCTCTCGATCGCCAAGCGGATGGTCGACGTGATGGGCGGCCAGATCGGCCTCCGCTCGGTGCCGGGGGAGGGCAGCACGTTCTGGGTCCGGTTGCGAGCCGCCAAGCCGACGCCTACGCCCGTGGCATGAACCCGACCGAGCCCGCGTCGAACCGCATCCTCGTCGTGGACGACGAGCTCTCCGTGCGGGAGTCGGTCGGCTACGCCCTCGAGCAGGAGGGCTTCCAGGTGACGCTGGCGGCGAACGGGGAGGAGGCCGAGGGGCAGATCTCCGATGACGGCTTCGACCTGCTGATCCTGGACATCATGATGCCCGGCAAGAGCGGGCTGGACCTCTGCCGGGAGGTCCGTGCGCACAGCCCGGTGCCGATCATCCTGCTGACCGCCAAGGACGCGGAGGTCGACAAGGTGGTGGGACTCGAGGTCGGCGCGGACGACTACGTCACCAAGCCGTTCTCAGTCCGCGAGTTGCTCGGTCGGGTGAGGGCCCAGTTGCGTCGCCGCGAGCTCGACCGCTCGGAGGATGGAAGGGAGGGGGCGGAGATCATCGCCGGGCCGGTGAACATCGATCTCGCCCGCCACCTCGTCACGGTTCGAGGCGAGCCGACCAACCTGACGCGCTCCGAGTTCCAGGTCCTGCGACTGCTCGCGGGCAGCCCGGGTCAGGTCTTCTCGCGAAAGGAGATCATGGAGGAGCTCTGGCAGACCGAGTTCCGAGGCGACGTCCGAGCATGCGATGTCCACATCTCGAACCTCCGCCAGAAGGTCGAGCGCGACCCGCAGAACCCGGAGCTGGTGCTCACGGTGCGCCGGGCCGGCTACCGGTTCGCCGAGGACGCTTCCTAGCGATAGCCGCGCAGGAGCCGCGACGTCACCCCGGTGATCGTCGCGGCCCCGTATCCCAGGCTGGGACTGCCACGGGTGAGGACGGAGATCGCGATCCGCCGGCCGCCCTTGCGCAGCAGCGCCGCCTGGTGGACGCGCCAACCGTCGTCGTCGCGGAACCAGCCGCCCTTGAAGAAGGGCCTCCACCCCCGCGGAGCTCCCGGCGGGATCCCCCAGCGCTCGTACGAGACGATCCGCCGGAGCAGGCCCAGCGCGTATTTGCGGTGCAGCTTCGGCAGCAGCCCACGGATCCGCGAGAAGAAACGGGCCTGATCCCGCGCGGTGACCTGGCAACCGCCCCAGACCGGGTTCGCGACGAAGCGCCGCATCCGAGAGCGGTGCGCGAGCCGGTAGAGGCCGCCCTGCCCGACGCGCGCGTAGATCGCGCTCGCCCCGTCGTTGTCGGAGACGCGGATCATCGGGCCGAGCAGCCGCCGCTCCGCCCGGTGCAGGGGGCGCCGCCTGACATCCCTGCGATTCAGGTAGGCGACCAGCAGCATCGCCTTCACCAGGCTCGCCGAGGAGTACTGCACCGAGCGCCGGTACCCGTGGATCCGGCCGCGCTCATTGATCACCGCGAAGGAGGCGCTTCCGATGCGGCCCTGGGCGAATCTCGTCGCCTCGCGGACGCGCTTGTGCCAGGGGAATGGATGCGGCGCCTTCCCCTGCTTCGCCATTCCGGGGGAGGCAGCGAGCGCCGCCGCGAGCATGCAAGCGGCGAGCGCGCAGGCGACTAGACGCTCAGGTGGTAGCCGCCGCGGTAGCTGCGCGGGCCGCCGACGATCTTGACGCGGGGCGCGGAGCCGCGGATCAGCGGTCGAGCGAAGCTGGGGGCGGCGCCGTTCCGGCGCTGTCCCACCTGCGGGCGCGAGAGCTTGGCGTTCAGGTTCTGAGTCGAGTTCGGAGGCATCGGGTGCCTCCTCTCTTCGCCGCCCTGCATTCATGACCTTCGTGACTCGTATCACGATGGGCCGCCGCCGCGGGACGCGGGCGCGCCAGGATCGAACGGAAGCGCGATGATGTTCCTGCGCAACCTGGAGGAGGGTGACGATGAGCGCGACGGAGTCGATGACGTACGAGCGGGCGTGCGAGGAGCACCGCTGGCAGGTGCCCGAGCGCTACAACATCGCGGCCGACATCTGCGATCGCCAGCCGGGTGAGAAGGCGGCGATGGTCTTCGAGGACTTCCGCGGAAATCAGCGGGAGGTGAGCTGGGCGGAACAGCGGTCCCTGGCGAACCGTGCGGCCAACCTGCTCGCCTCGCGAGGGGTGAAGCGCGGGGACAGGGTGGCCGTCTGCGCCCCCGCCTCGCCGGAGACGGCGGCGATGTTCCTCGGCACCTGGAAGGCCGGGGCGATCCTGCTCTCCCTCTCTGTCCTATATGGAGACGAGGGGATCGAGCATCGCATCCGCGACTCCCAGCCGCGGGTGATCGTCACAGACGCGGAGAACGCGGAGCGCATGCCGGGATCGCTGGTCGACGAGGTGATCGTGCTCACGCCGGAGCTCCTCGACGAGCAGGAGGAGAGCTTCGAGACGGTCGACACCTCCGCCGACGACCCGGCCCAGATCTACTACACGTCGGGCACGACCGGGCTCGCCAAGGGGATCCTGCACGCCCACCGCTACATCCTCGGCCACGAGGAATTCGTCTACTGCCACGACGTGCGGGAGGGCGAGCTCTTCCACGGCATGGGAGAGTGGGCCTGGGCTGCCGGGATCTGCCCGCTGATCGGCCCGTGGCGCTATGGCGCCGTCCAGTTCGTCTACGCGCGGGAGGGCGGCTTCGACCCCAACGAGCAGCTCGAGGTGCTCTCCCGACATGGGGTGGCGAACGTGTTCACGACTCCCACCGCGATGCGCTCGATGATGGCGATCGAGGACGCCGCCGAGCGCTACGCGCAGAAGTTCCGGCGCGTGTGCTCGGCAGGAGAGCCGCTCAACCCGGAGGCGATCCGCTGGTTCCGCGACCAGTACGGGGTCACCGTGCTCGACTACTACGGCCTCTCCGAGTCCTATCCGCTCTGCGGGAACTTCCCCTTCATGGAGGTCCGCGAGGGGTCCATGGGCAAGCCGATGCCCGGCTGGGACGTCCGGATCCTCGACGAGGACGAGAACCCCGTCGCCCGGGGCGAGCGTGGCGAGATCTGCCTGCGCGCCCGCTCGAATCCTCACTATCCGCTGGGCTACTGGGAGAACCCGGAGGCGACGCAGGAGGACTTCGAGGGCGACTGGTTCCACACCAAGGACGCCGCCGAGCAGGATGAGGACGGCTACTTCTGGTACGCCGGCCGCGCCGACGACGTGATCATCTCGGCCGGCTACCGGATCGGCCCCTTCGAGGTCGAGTCCGCCTGCATCGAGCACCCCGCGGTACGCGAGGCCGCCGCGGTCGCCTCTCCGGACGAGCGCAGGGGCAACGTGGTCAAGGCGTTCATCGTGGTCGCTGAGGGCTCGGAGCCGTCCGATGAGCTCGCGGACGAGATCAAGGGGTTCGTGCGCGGCCATCTCTCGGCCTACGCCTATCCGCGCCGGATCGAGTTCGTCGACGAGCTGCCGAAGACGCTGACCGGCAAGATCCGGCGGATCGAGCTCCGGGAGGCGGAGCGCGGGAGCGCGACGTAACCAAAGAAGCGCACCGGGGGTAACCCCGGCAACGGATGACGACCAAGGAAGAGTCGCTCAGCTCAGAGGCCCTGGACGTGGTGGTGAGGTTGCTCTTCGACCTCGATGCCCACAGGGAGCTCGACGACTTCTACGACCGGCTCTGTGAGGCGATCTGCCTCCAGACCTCGATGGAGCGGGCCGTGATCTTCCTCTATGACGCCGAGCGCAGGATGGTGCTGCCGGCCGGGAGCCACGGCGTCTACCGCGAGTTCATCCAGCACGGGTACGGCACGCTGGAGGAGACGCCGATCGCTCAGCGGGCGCTGGCGGAGGACCGCGTGGTCGAGACCACCGACCTCGAGCACGACGTGCCCGCCCGGTACAAGAACATGCCCGGCGTGGTCAAGCTCACCTGCACGCCGGTCGCCGCCGCCGGGCGCTGGCTCGGGGTGATCTTCGCCGACCGCGACGGGGAGCCGTTCGCGACGACCTCCCACGAGCGCTCGACGATGCACGCCCTCGGCAGGACGGCCGCCCTGGCCAGCCACGTCCGCGAGGTCACCCGGCAGCTCGAGCGGAGCCGGCGGCTCTCGGAGCGGATCGACCTCGCCCGGGAGGTGCACGAGCGTGTCACCCAGCGGCTCTTCGGGGTCTCGCTGGCGCTCGGCGGGGACCGCCCGCTCGCCGCCGAGGACCGCGAACGGTGCGCCGCCGAGATCGAGGCCGCCCTGGCCGACCTGCGTGAGGCACTGATCGGCTCGGCGGGGAGCTCCCTGATGGAGCTCGCGGACGGGGGCCTGCGATCCGAGCTCGACCGGCTCGGCCGCCAGTACAAGCGGTTGCCGCTGGTGGTCGACTGGCGGGAGGGCGTCGAGGTGCCGGAGAGCCTGGAGCCGCTCGCGGTCTCGATCCTGAACGAGGCGCTGCGCAACGCCGAGAAGCACGCGGAGCCGAGCGAGGTGCGGGTGACGATCGACGCTCCCGACGGCGCCTTCCTGATGGAGGTCCGAAACGACGGCCTCTCCCCGGCGGGCGGCCCCGGCGGAGGTGCCGGGTCGCGCATGGGCCTGCGTCTCGCGTCCTACGAGGCCCTGCAGCGTGGCGGGATGCTCGAATACGGCAGAGAGGAGAACCAGTGGCGAGTGCGGCTGGTGCTGCCGAGCGGCTGAATGGCGGAGGCAAGCTGAGCGTGCTCGTCGTCGACGATCACGCCGTCGTCCAGTGGGGCTTCCGCCTGCTGCTCGGCCGCCAGGGGTGGATGGGCGAGTGCGTGGCCGCCTCGACCACGGAGGAGGCGGTGGAGCTCGCGCGACGCAGCAAGCCTGACGTGGCGCTCGTCGACCTCTTCCTGGGAGAGCGCTCGGGCGCGGAGCTCTGCGAGGCGCTGCGGGAGGTCTCGCCGCAGACGAGGGTCCTGCTGATCTCGGGCGCCGGCTGGATCTCCCCCGAGGCGGCGAAGGCGGCGGGCGCCTCCGGGTTCATCTCGAAGGACTGGAGCGCCGACGAGGTCGCCAACGCGGTCAGGATGGTCGGCCGGGGCATGACGGTGTTCGCGCGCCAGGCCGAGGGACCGGCGACGCCGCTCTCCCCGCGCGAGCGTGAGGTCCTCGAGCTGATCGGGGCGGGTGCGACCAACCGCGAGATCGCGGAGCGGCTCTTCCTCTCCCCCCACACGATCAAGGACCACACGACGGCGCTCTACCGCAAGCTCGGGGTCCGCAATCGCGCGGAGGCGGCCCGGAAGGCCGAGCAGCTCGGGCTGACCAGGCCGTAGCGGGCCTCGATCCCCCGGCCGTCGCCCGGAACCCCCCCGATCGGGGGGCATGGGCGCGAAGCCGTTCACGCCGAACCGGGGCGCGGTTATTGATGAGGCATGGACGCCAGCGCCTCAGCTTTCCTCTTCCCGGGACAGGGGGTCGGCGACGCCTCCAGCCGCGAGCTCGTCGCGGCTGTCCGTCCCGACCTGTTGGAGCTCGCCACCGAGCTGGTCGGCGAGGACCCCTTCGAGCGGATGCCCGACGGGACCGCCTATGCCCAGCCGGCCGTCTACTGCGCGTCGATCTCCGGCTTCGAGCAGCTCGGCCGCCCGCGCCCGGAGTACTTCGCCGGCCACTCGCTGGGCGAGATCGGCGCCCTGGCGGCCGCCGGCGCCATCGGCGAGGCCGACGGGCTGCGCATCGTCGTCGCCCGCGGCCGCGTCATGGCCGAGGCGGCGCGGCGCGGCAAACCCGGCGGGATGCTGGCGGTGGGCAGCAGCCGCGAGGGAGCCGCCGCGCTCGCAGCCGATCACCGCCTGACCCTGGCCAACGAGAACTCGCCGCAGCAGTTCGTCCTCTCCGGGCCGCTGCCGGCGATCGAGGAGGCGGAGGCGGCGGCGAAGGGCGCGGGCATCCGGGCGAAGAAGCTCGCGGTCGCGGGCGCCTTCCACACCGAGGCGATGGCGTCCGGGATCGAGCCCTTCCGCGCCGCGCTCGACGAAATCGAGGTCCACGATCCCGGCACGCCGGTGATCTCCTCGACGACCGCCGGGCTCTTCGCCGGCGACATCCGGGGTGCGCTCGCCGCCTCGCTGACCAGCCCGATCCGCTGGACCACGGTGCTCACCCGGCTCCGCGAGCTCGGGGTGACGCGCTACGTGGACGTCGGGCCGGGCAAGGTCCTCGCTGGCCTGGCTCGGCGGACGATCGACGACGCGGAGACCGAGACGCTCCCGAGGAGGGAGTCGGCCGTTGCCTGAGCTCGGTCCCGGACAGCAGTTCGAGGTGGATTCCTCCCTGGTCGATCCGGAGGGCCTGGTCGCCCGCGCCACGGGCGCCACGAACGGGTCACGGCCCACGAGGGGCCCCGGCATCGCGGCGGTCGCGGCCTGGCTGCCCGAGCGGGTGGTCGAAAACGAGGAGCTGGCCGGCCCGCTGGGCGTGGACTCGGAGTGGATCTCGTCGCGCACGGGCATTGAGCGCCGCCGCCGCGTCGGCGCGGAGGGCCTGGTGGACCTCGCCGCGGGCGCGGGAGCGAAGGCCCTGGCGCTCGCCGGGGTCGATCCAGCCGAGCTCGACCTCGTCCTGGTCGCCACCTTCACGCCGGACCAGCTTCAGCCGCACGCCGCACCCCTCGTCGCGAGCCGCCTCGGCGCGAGCCCCGCGGGGGCGATCGACATCGGCGCGGCCTGCACCGGTTTCCTCTCGGCCCTCTCGCTGGCGACGGCGCAGCTCGAGTCCGGGCGGGCGCGGGCCGCGCTCGTCGTCGGCGGCGAGGTGCTCAGCCGGGTCACGGACTACGCGGACCGGCGGACGGCCGGCCTGTTCGGGGACGGCGCTGGGGCCGCAGTGCTGGTTCCGGGCGGGCCGGGCGAGATCGGCCCGATCGCGCTGCGCTCGGACGGCGGCCGCGCGGAGCTGATCCAAGCCGACCACGAGGACAGGCTCGTTCGGATGAACGGCCGCGCCACCTTCAGGGCGGCGGTCGCGGAGATGAGCGACACGACCCGGCAGGTCGTCTCGGACGCCGGGCTCGCCCTCGAGGAGATCGACCTCTTCGTCTACCACCAGGCCAACTCGCGGATCATCTCCGCGGTCGGCGAGCGCCTCGACCTGCCGGCCGATCGCGTGATCGACTGCCTCGCCGAGTACGGCAACACCTCGGCGGCCAGCATCCCGATCGCGCTGGCCGAGGCAGCCTCGACGGGACTGCTCGAGAGGGGCTCGCGGGTCCTGCTCTCGGCCTTCGGCGCGGGGCTCACCTGGGGCGCCGGGATCATCGAGTGGGAGGGGGCGGCGTGAGTGCCCCGGCGGCGGCCAGACGGCTTCGCCATGAAACGGGTTCCTCCTCGGCTGGCGCCTCGGAGGACCCTCGCATCAACGGCTGCGCACTCGTCACCGGCGCCTCCCGCGGGATCGGCGCCGCCACCGCCAGGACGCTGGCAGCGGACGGCTGGGCCGTGGGCATCAACTTCAGAAGCGACCGCGACGGCGCCGAGTCCGTTGCCGGCTCGATCGCCGATGACGGGGGCGCCGCGATGGCGATCGGGGCCGACGTCTCCGACGCCGCCGCCGCCGACGAGATGCTCGGGCGGCTCACCGATGAGCACGGGCCGGTCCTGGTGCTGGTCAACAACGCGGGCCTGACCGCGGACAACCTCTCGATGCGGCTGAGCGACGAGGAGTGGTCGAGGGTGCTCGACGTCAACCTGACCGGTGCCTTCCGCCTCACCCGCGCCGTCCTCGGCCCGATGATGCGCCAGCGCTTCGGGCGAATCGTCAACGTCTCCTCGGTCGTCGGCCTGCGCGCCAACCCCGGCCAGGCGAACTACGCCGCATCCAAGGCCGGGCTGATCGCCTTCACGCGGACGGTGGCCGCCGAGGTCGCTCGCCGCGGCGTGACGGTCAACGCCGTCGCCCCGGGGTTGATCGAGACCGAGCTCACCCGCGACTTCACCGGCAACGGCGTCGAACCAACACAAGACGGGTCGCGCTCACGCGCGCCCTCGCATCAGAGCGCCCTGCTCGACGCCATCCCCGCGCGGCGCACCGGAACCCCGGAGGAGGTCGCGGCGTGCATCCGCTTCCTCGCCTCCGAGGAGGCCGGCTACGTGACCGGAACCGTTCTGCCAATCGACGGCGGCATGTCCGCCTGATCAAGAAAGGAGACCGA
>DATBHQ010000101.1:0-4403 GCA_036557385.1 Solirubrobacterales bacterium
CCAGCGGTAGCCGGCGCTGACCGCGATCACGCCCAGCGTGAGCAGGCCGAAGGGCGCAAGCAGGTTGAGCTTGGTGCCGAGCGCGAGGCCCGCGGCGAGCCCGGCGACGACGAGCGCGCCGCTCGGGATGACCGGCCGGACCCCCGTGCCGGAGTAGAACCCGCGCGGCGCGGTGCCGGTGTCCGTGGCGCCGCCGGCGATCGGCCGGACGGAGCCCGCCGCCGCCCGCGCCTGCGCGTCGGCGTTGACGAGCAGCGCGGCCGAGGCGAGCAGGAAGAACAGCCCGGCGATGTCGTTCTTCGCGTCACCCGGCTGGTAGAGCAGCAGCATGTTCGCGTCGAGGACGAGGGCGATCGCGAGCACCGCGATCGGACCGCCGCCGTACGGCCGCGCGAAGCACCACGCCGCCAGCAGACAGAGCGACATCCAGCCGATGTTGATCAGCGGCGAGAGGAAGTCGTTGCCGAGGAAGAGGACGCCGACCGAATGGAGCAGCTCGGAGTTCTGGGGATAGAACCAGACCGTCAGGTTGAGTACCTCGGTGAAGTGGAGCGCGCCGACCTGGTGGTCCTGGACGAAGCGCGCCGCGAAGGGCGCGTTGTGCCAGGTGGTGTTGGGCAGGTACATGCCGATGTCGAGGCCCGTCTGGGTCGGCATCGCCCAGTGCGCCGCCACCAGGAGAGCGGCCGCCACCGCCACCGCCAGAGCGAGCGGCGCGACCGGCGGCGCCGGCAGCTCGAGTCCCGCCCGGGGCGGCTTGAGAGCGAGCCCGATCCCGCCCCCCACGACCACGGCCGCCAGCAGAACCCACCCAGGCCGGTAGAGCCCGACGACGCCGACCAGCTCGGCGATCACCACCAGCAGGGACAGCCCGAGCACCACCTCCGCCAGGCGCGCCGACGCACCTGACCAGCCCGGCAGGAGCCGGCCGCGCAGCCCGACGGCGGCATACGCCAAGGCTCCCGCGACCACGATCAGCTCGATCGAGCCCTGCAGGTAGTCGCCGAAGCTCATGCCCGCGCGTTCGCCAGGGACCCGAGCTCGGAGCAGGTGGACGGGTCGAGCCGCCCGTTGATCTTGTAGATCGCCGCGGGGCCCGACTGGATCACGGTCCGCGAGTTCGGGTCCTTGGAGGTCCAGAGGTTCTGCGCCGGCGCCACCGTCTCGATCACTCCCAGAGCGGGCGTGGTCACCACGTAGTCGTAGTGGCCCCGGTTGATCGTCTGCCGCCAGAGCGCGCAGTTGTAGATCGGCCGGAAGGTGCCGTGGTCGCCCTCCTCGCCGAGGTACTGGACGTAGTTCGAGAGATCATTGCCGTAGAAGAAGTACTGCCCGAACGCGGACGCCCGCCCGAAGACCGCGATCCGCTTGTGGCTCGTCTCCCGCCCCCAGTCCTGCAGCGGCTGCCACTCGGGGCTCGCCCGGAAGCCGCCGCCGAGCGGCGGCCTCGACGCCGTCACGTAGCGGTGGTCGAGGTAGTAGTCCTCGCGCACCCGGCCCAGGGCGACGGCCGCGATCGCCATCACGAGACCGAAGGAGACCAGGAGGATCGGATTGAGCCGCGCCCGGAAGCCCCAGACGAGCAGAGCCGGGACGCCGATGATCAGGAAGGCCAGCCCGACCGAGGCCAGGTGGTGCTTGAAGTCCCAGTTCGACTGGTCCACCGTCCCCTGGACCAGCAGGACGGTGAACAGCCCGACCAGGATCCAGGGCCGCCTGCCGTGTCGGATCCAGGGAATCAGGGGGAGTAGGAGGAAGCCGACCATGAGCACCGGCGAGACGTAGCGGAGGTTGGCGTCGAAGCCGCTCCCGTCATAGGGATCGCCGGAGGCCGTCAGCGGCGTGAAGATGTAGGCGATCCCGGCGACCATGCCGGTGACGGCCAGGATCCGCATCAGGGCGCTGCCCCCCTTGAAAAAGGCCCAGACCAGGGCCACGACCACGACGATCAGGATCACCGGCCAGAGGAGCCCGAGCCGCTCGTGCAGGACCGGGGTGAGCTTGTGGGTCCAGACCAGCGGGTCGTTGTAGTACTCGGCCAGCTTGTGGGGCGGCCTGGGATAGAGGTTGACCTGGTCCGGCCCGGGGAGGTGGATCGGCCCGAGCTTCCGGATCTGAGGGAAGGGATTGAGCGCGTAGACGAAGTTGCGCCCGTACCAGAAGCCGCAGGTGATCACGACCCCGCCGAGCCAGATGCCGAGGGCGCGCAGCCAGTGCCGTCGCCCGCCCAGGATCGCGACGCCGATGGTGAACGCCGCGATCGTCGCCAGCAGGGTGATCTTGGTCCCGATGCCGAGCCCGGCCGCGAGCCCGGCCATGAACAGGGGGCCGGCGCCGACCGTGGCGAGCACGCGCGGATCGCCCTCCACGGGGACGTCCTCCACCACCCCCATCTCCCCGGTCTCCTCTGGGCCGCCAGGTGCCGTTGTCCTCCCGCCGTTCGCCCGGGCCGCCTCCCGGATCGCGTGAGCGCTCGCGGCGCCGTCCACCAGGAAGGCGAGCGCCGCCATCAGGAAGAAGAGGCCCGCCACGTCGTTCGGCGCCTGGCCGGCCTGCGAGCCGATCATCATGTTCGAATCGAGCACCACCGCCGCGCCGAGGACGGTGACGCCCCCGATCCCGTAGGGCCGGCCCACGCACCAGGCAGCGAGCAGGCAGAGCGCGCACCACATCAGGTTGATCAGGGGCGAGAGGAAGTCGGAATCGAGGGTGACGATCCCGACGCCGTGGAGCAGCTCCGAGTTCTGGGGGTAGAACCAGGCCGCGAGCTTGAGCGGGTCGGTGAAGTGCAGCGGCCCGATGTGCCCGGTCTGATCGAAGCGGGCCGAGAAGGACATGTGGTACCAGGTGGTGTCCTGGAAGTACATCCCCTGGTCGAGGGCCTGGCCGGTGGGGTGCGCCCAGTGGACGACGACCAGCACGGCTGCCGCGATACCGATGGCGAGCATGATCGGGCTGGAAGGCACCTCCGTCGCCCTCGGGACCCGGGGCAGGCCGCGCCGACGCACGAGGAGGGTGGTCACGACCCCGGCGAGGACGCAGCCGAGCACGAGCGGCAGCTCCTCGAAGAGGCCGAGCACGCCGATCACCTCGCTGACCAGGATCAGCATCGAGATCCCGATCACGATCTCCGCCAGGCGGGCCAACGCCCCCATCCAGGCTGGCGCGAGCAGGGCTCGCAGGTGGTAGGCGCCTAGGCCGAGAGCGGCTGCGATCACCGCCAGCTCCGCCGCGCCGAGCAGGTACTGGCTCGTACTCATCGGCTCCAAACGTCAAACGGGTGGCTCCTCGGCTACCGCCTGCGGGGCCCCCTCGCATAAAACGCGCACACCCTCATGGCGCGCGCGCAGGGCGCGGAATCATATCCGCGGACTAAACGGCAGGCGCCTTAAGGCGGGTTCAGTCGCTGCCCAGCCCGTGCACGATGTAGGCGTGCTCTCCGGGCTTGACCATGCCGAGGCGGCGCGCCTCGCGCTCGAGCGCGGCCGGGCTCGAGACCTCGCGCAGGCGGTGGGTGAGCTCGAGACGCTCCTGCTTGAGCTGGGCGAGCTGGGCCTCGCTCGATTTCGAGCCCTGCCACGCCTGCACCAGGTTCACCAGCGGGTTCAGGTAGGAGACCATCACCCCGAAGAGCACGAGCACCAGGACGATCCGCCCGAGACGGTCCCAGCGGATCCGGCTGGGCCCGGTCTTCCGGCGCACCCGTCGACGAGCTGGCATGCGTCCGGATTCGCCATCCGGCGAGGCTTTCCTACCGCTCGAAGGGCGAGGCGCCCGCGAACCGCGCCCGCTCGCCCAGCTCCTCCTCGATGCGAAGGAGGCGGTTGTACTTCGCGACCCTGTCCGAGCGGGCCGGGGCGCCGGTCTTGATCTGGCCCGCGCCCGTGCCCACGACGAGGTCGGCGATGGTCGTGTCCTCGGTCTCGCCGGACCGGTGGGAGATCACCGTCGTGTAGCCGGCGTCGCGGGCGATCTGGATCGCCTCGAGGGTCTCGGTGAGCGTCCCGATCTGGTTGACCTTGATCAGGATCGAGTTGGCGACGCCCAGCTCGATGCCCCGGCGCAGCCTTTCCGGGTTGGTGACGAAGAGGTCGTCGCCGACGAGCTGGCAGAGATCGCCGATCTTCTCGGTGAGGGCCTTCCAGCCGTCCCAGTCCTCCTCGTCCATGCCGTCCTCGATCGAGACGACGTGGAACCGTGCGCGGACATCGTGCCAGTAGGTGGCCATCTCCTCGGAGCTGAGCGTTCGCCCCTCGTGCTCGAGCACGTAGGACCCCTCCTCGTAGATCTCGCTGGTGGCCGGGTCGAGTGCGATCACGACGTCCTCGCCGGGGGCATAGCCCGCCGACTCGATCGCCGCGATCAGGAAGTCGAGCGCCGCCCGATTCGAATCCAGGTCCGGT
>DATBHQ010000102.1:0-1870 GCA_036557385.1 Solirubrobacterales bacterium
GTGGCCCCAGGCGACCTGCTGGAGCGCCAGCCGCAGCGGCTCGGCGTAGGCGAAGCCGCCGTCGGTCAGCAGCGAGAGCGCGGTGCTGAGCGACGCCAGCTCGTCGCCGTCGAACTCGATCGGGTCGAGGTAGAAGTTCTCTGGCGGCAGCGAGTAGAGCTCGGCCTCGAAGAAGCCCTCGCCCGGTTTCTCGACGCCGAGCTGGATTCCGAGGCTCTCGAGCTCGGCCCGGTCGGCGTAGAAGCGGCGCGCGAAGGCGTCGTCGTTCATGTCGCTGTACCCCTCCACCTCGCGCTTGATCTCGAGGGCCGACACCGGCCTCCCCTGGGCCATCAGGAACGAGATCAACGAGAGCTGGCGGATCAGCTTCTCGGTGTCCTTGGCCACGGTTTCGCAGGATAGTCTCCGAGGGCCGCTATGGAACTTCTGCGCAACCTGTTCGGGAACGTAACTAGCGGGATTATCAGGCTGGCGGTGATCGTCGGCGCCGTCGCGGCGGTCGGCATCTTCATCGTCAAGCCCGCCCTCCACTCGACCGACCACGCTTTCGACTCGGTCAACGAAGCCCTGAGGGATTCCGGGCTCAACAACATCTCGAAGACGATCGGCGTCTCCAGCCGCCGGATCCAGCGGGAAATCCAGCACCGGATCAACCACTCGCTGAAGATCACTCAGCAGACCGGGGACACGGAGAAGCTGATCCGGTGCATCAAGAAGGCGCAGCCGAACGTGCGGAGGATCGAACGCTGCACGATGAAGTACTAGGCGAGGGCCGGCACTAGGCGGCGCGCTGGCCGAAGTAGGCCGAGCCCGAGAGCGCCCGGTCGAAGCTCGACCAGGACTCGCCGGCGGGGAGCTGGCGCTCGAGCCGGTCGAAGCTGCCGAGCCGCCCGCCGAGGTTGTCGATCATGTGGACGAGAACGGCCTCGCGGGTGGCGGGGACGACCGGCGAGCCGTGCTCGAGGCTCCCGTGGTGGCTGAGGATGATGTGGAGGACCGCCTGGGCCAGCGATGGGTCGAAGCCTGGGATCTCCTCGATCTCGCGTCGGACCCGGTAGTAGCCGAGCGGGATCTCGCCCTGGAGGCGGCCGGCGTCGGTGAGGTCGATCGCCATCGGGTCGTCGTTGTAGGCCTCGATCTTGCCGATGTCGTGCAGGAGCGCGCCGGTCACCGCGACCTCGCGGTCGATGCCTCCGAAGAAGTTGGCCGCGGCGGAGACCGCGCGTGCGACCGAGACGGTGTGCTCGAGCAGCCCGTGGCGATAGGCCTGGTGGTAGACCTTTGCCGCCGGCGCCTCGCGGAATCGCTCCGAGTACGGGGATCGCTCGCCGAAGAAACGCTCGAGCAGGGTCAGGAGCTGCGGCTCCTGGACCGTCGCGAGCAGCTCGCGGAGGTCGTTCTCGAGGCGCTCGACCGGGACCTCGGAGCCCGCCACCAGGTCGTCCGGGCGGTACTCGCCCTCCGCCGCCTCGCGCAGCGCCGAGAGCTTGATCTTCGCCCCCCACCGCTCGCTGACCTCGAAGGTGCCGCTGAGGTGGACGACCGCGCCGGGAGCGGCGAGCGCGTAGAGCTGCTCCGCCTCCTCCCAGCAGACGGCCTCGGCGTTGCCGCTGGCGTCGGCGACGCTGAGGCGAAGCCACGGCTCGCCGTTGCGCTTGCGCCGCAGCTCGCGCTCACGGACGGCGTAGGCGCCGGCGACGCGCTGTCCGTCCTCGAGCTCGCACAGCGGGACCCGCCCCGGGGCTTCCGGCTCGCGCGGCTCGGTCGGTGGAATCTCGGAAAAGGCCTGCTGGCTCATCGGAGATTGAAAGTAGAGACAGCCGCGGACGAGTCATCTCCCAAGTCACCCATCACGTTTCCATCTACCAGA
>DATBHQ010000103.1:0-6675 GCA_036557385.1 Solirubrobacterales bacterium
GGGACCTTCTTCATCATCCCCGGCCGGGTCGACCGGCCGAACTCGCCCTACATGACCTGGGGCCAGGTCCAGACCATCTACGACCACGGAAACGAGATCGGCGGGCACACGATGAACCACCTGCACCTGCCGACGCTCCCCGAGGACCAGCAGCGCAGCGAGATCTGCGACGGCCGACAAGCGCTCCTGAGCCGGGGCTATCCGCAGGTCAGCTTCGCGTACCCGTTCGGCGACCACGACGCGACCAGCGAGCGCCTCGTGCAGGAGTGCGGCTACTCCTCGGGCCGCGGCGTCAGCGGTCTGGGCGGTACCGGGGAGCCGAAGGGAGAGTCGGTTCCACCCCTGAATCCATGGGTGATCCGAACCCGCGGGAGTGTGGACGTCAACGACACGCTGCCCGAGGTCGAGGACTGGATCATGGACGCGGAGGCGCTCAGCCGCAGCAGCGACGCCCCGACCTCGATGAACCTCGTCTTCCACCACCTCTGCGATCCGGCGGTCACCAACTGCTCCGATCCCAACGGGGTCGACGATCAGTACATGACGCCCTCCGACTTCAACGCGCTGCTCGGCTGGCTCCAGGCCCGCGAGTCGAGCGGGACGGAGGTGAAGACGATCGCCGAGATGATGGGCGTCTCGGCGCCGACCGACCTGACGCCACCCGTCAGCCAGATCGCCTGCGACGCGGCCGCCTGCCAGTCGGGGTTCTACAACCACAGCGTCTCCGCGACGCTGTCCGCCACCGACGCCGGCGGCTCGGGGTTGAAGGAGATCCGCTACACGACCAACGGCAGCGATCCGACGTCCTCGAGCCCGCTCTACAGCGGCCCGATCACGGTCAGCTCGACGACGACGATCAAGTACCGGGCCTGGGACAACGCCGGTAACGCCGAGGCCACGAAGTCGCAGACGATCTCGGTCGACACGGCGAAGCCCGTCAGCGCGATCAAGTGCGGCGCTGCCGCCTGCTCCTCCGGCTTCTACAACGCCAACGTCTCGGTGACGCTCTCCGCGACGGACACCGGGGGCTCCGGCCTGAAGAACATCCGCTACACGACCGACGGCTCGACGCCGACCGGCTCGAGCCCGATCTACACGAGCGCGATCAGCGTGACCTCGACGAAGACGATCAAGTGGCGCGCGGAGGACAACGCGGGCAACCTCGAGTCCACCAGGTCACAGACCGTCTCCATCGACAAGACGAAGCCGACCAGCACCATCCGCTGCAACGGCTCCACCTGCAAGTCCACCGCCTACCGGGGCAAGGTCAGCGTCACCCTCTCGGGGACCGATACCGGCGGTTCCGGCCTGAAGAACATCCGCTACACGACGAATGGGACGACGCCGACCGGCACGAGCCCGATCTACACCGGCCCGATCAGCATCACCTCGACGAAGACGATCAAGTGGCGCGCGGAGGACAACGCGGGCAACGTCGAGTCGGTCCACTCGCAGAAGGTTCAGACGCGCTGACAGGCGATCAGCCGGTGGGTGCGCAGGAGCGGCACGCCTGCCAGGCGCTCGTAACGGGCCTGGGTGCGGCTGCCGAGCCGGCGTGCGAGCGCCGGGACCAGCGTGAGGGTGGACTGCTCGCGGGGTGAGGCGCCGGCCGCGTCGAGATCGCCGTCCCTGAGCAGGATCGTGTGCCGATTGAAGGGATTGGGTACGCGCGGCTCGTAGACGAGCAGCAGCCCCCCGGGCGCGAGCACGCGCATCCCCTCGCCCAGGGCTTTACGTATGGCCCGGTGAGAGCCGAGAGATGAGAGAACCGTGAGCTGGACCACGACAGCGAAGCCTCCATCGGGGAATTGGAGGTTCCCGGCGTCTCCGACCTCGACCTCCGCGCCGGGCGCGGCCTCGCGCGCGGCGGCGACGCGCGCCGGGAGAGCGTCGATTCCCCGCAGCCGTCCCGGGTTGATCCCGGACTGGGCGAGCTCACGCAGAAACCAGCCCGTGCCGCAGCCCACGTCGAGGATCCTCCCGTCGCCGGCGAGCTCCGTCGCCGCCACCTCCCGGATCCGACCGAGCAGCTCCGAGCGGATCGCCGCGTTGCCGGGGTTGTCGGCCGCCCAGGCGCGCTGCTTGCGCCCGCTGCGCGCGTATCTCGAGTAGACGCGAGAGACTGCCCCCCGATGAGAGTCACCCTGCTCACCCACTACTACCCACCGGAGGTCGGGGCGCCGCAGGCGCGGCTCTCGGCCCTAGCGCGTGGGTTGAGCCGCCGCGGCGTCGAGGTCACCGTCCACACCGGCTTCCCACACTACCCGGACGGGGCGATCCAGCCGCCCTATCGAAACCGGCCCTGGCTGACCGAGGAGCAGGACGGGGTGAGGGTGGTGCGCAGCGTCATCTACCCCTCGCCCAATCGCGGCTTCGGCCGCAGGATCGCGAACCACGTCTCCTTCGCGCTCAGCGCGGTCGGGACGGCCCGGGTCAGCGGTCCCGCCGATGCGGTGATCGTCGAGACGCCGCCACTCCTGCTGGCCGGGTCCTCGATCGCCTACTCCCGCGGAAAGGGGGCGGCGCTGATCGTGAACGTCTCCGACATGTGGCCCGACTCCGCCGTCGCCCTGGGGACGCTCCGCCGGCCGCGGCTGGTGAAGGCCGCCCGTGCTCTCGAGCACGCCTGCTACCGGGCCGCGGCCGCGATCGTCTGTCCGACGCGGGGGATCGAGCTCGCCCTGGACGATCTCGAGGAGTCCAGGGGGAAGGTCCACCGGATCCCTCCGAGCGTCGATCCGGAGCTCTTTCCCGCAGCTCCGGCGCGACGCAACGGTGCCTTCCGGGTGCTCTACGCCGGCACCGTGGGCATGAGCCAGGGCGTCGGGACGTTGATGGACGCCGCCGCGCTGCTCACGGATGACGCGGGAATCGAGATCGTGATCGCCGGGGACGGGGCGGAGGGCCCGGAGCTCCGTACCCGGTTGGCGCAGGGCGGTCTGGGCAACGTCCAGATGCTCGGGCGGGTGCCCCACGAGCGGATCCCCGAGCTCTACGCGGAGGCGGACGCGGCGGTGGTCCTGCTGCGCGACAAGCCCCTGTTCGAGGGCGCGCTGCCGACGAAGATGTTCGAGGCGATGAGCGCCGGGCGCCCCCTGGTCCTCTCGGCGGCGGGCGAGGCCGCGACGCTGGTGCGGGACGCCGCCTGCGGCGTGGTGGTGCCCCCGGAGCGACCCCGCCAGCTGGCGGACGCGCTCAGTCAGCTGGCGAGCGATCGCGAGAGAGCGGGGGAGCTGGGCGCCGCCGGCCGCCGCGCGGTGGTCGAGCACTACTCCCGGTCCGAGGCGGTGGACCGCTGGTATGAGCTGCTGACGAGCGTGGCCTCCTAGGTCAGGACTGCTTCGGCTTCTTCTGCTGCCCGCCCTGGCTCTGCGCCGGTGAGGCGCGCTGCGCGGTGGTCTGCGCGAGCTGCTGGAGCCCAGTGTCGAGCGGGTTCAGGTCGGAGGCCTTCTTGTAGTAGGCGGCGGCGTCATCGAACTCGCCGTCGCGGACCTGGAGGTCGCCGAGCAGCGTCAGCGTCACGAAGTTGTTCGGCTCCTTCGAGAGTGCGTCCTGGAGCACGTCCCGGGCGTGGCTGCGCTGTCCCTCCGCCTCGAGGGCGGACGCCTGGAGGTAGAGCGGGATGACCGAGACCGGGTTGAGATCGGCGGCCGTGCGGGCGGCCGAGAGCTGCTTCGACGCCGACTTCCCCTGCTCGTCGCGCGCCTCGCGGATGTAGAGGTCGGAGAGAAAGAGGAAGACGACGCTCACGGCAGCCGCCGCCATCAGCGCGGCGATGCCGAACCTCGTGAACAGCCTGGCGCGCTCTCCGAACCAGGGCAGCTGGAGTGGGGCGGGCCTGTCCTCGGCGCGACCCCGCGGCACGGCGGCGAGGGCGAGTGACAGCAGCCCCAGGCCGGTCACGGTCGGTATGAGCCAGAGCCAGTCAGTCAGGGACTGGCCGATCACCACGGCGCCGCCAGCGGCGAGCCCCGCGATGATCCGGCGGTCGTTCGGCGGAGAGGATCGGGCCGACCGGGTGATCCCGACCCCGAGGGCCACGATCGCACCGACGAAGAGCAGCAGGCCGACGATCCCCGTCTCTGCGAGCAGCCGGAACGGCAGGCTGTGGGGGTCCTCCAGGTTGCGGTCGGTCCGTCGCTTCTCGTAGTAGCCGAAGGTGTAGTTGCCCTCGCCGACCCCGCCGACCGGCGCGGACTCGAATTCCTTCCACGAGACCCGCCAGAGGTCGTAGCGCTGGCCACCCACCGACCCAAGCCTGGTCGAGCTCGAGGCGGTGGAGGCGTCGAGGTCGGTGAACTCGCCCCACTTGTCGCTGGCGTAGGTCGACGGGTTGCCGATCGCGACCAGGGCGGCGACGACCCCCGCGACGGCCAGCAGGGCGAGGCCGTAGGGCACAACCCGCCGGGCCGCCTGGCCGGCGGTTGAGCCGCGCAGGCCGTTGTCGAGCAGGGCGGCGAACAGGCCGAAGAGCAGGGCGGCGACGGTCAGCAGGAGGAGCGCGTGGCTCGCGTCGTCGACCACGGAGTTGGTGACGGGCTGCCCGTCCTTGAAGGCGTCGTAGGGGGAGAGAAGCGGGCTGGAGAAGATCGCCACTCCGGCAGCGGCCGCGAGCGCGAACAGGATGCGCCGCAGCCGATCCGGGCCGATCGCCAGAAAGACGATCGCCCCGCAGACCAGCCCGATGGCGACGCCGCGCGACTGTGTCAGGAAGGCGAGGCCGAGCGAGAGCGTCGCGACCGCGAACGAGATCGACCGCACGGGCGAGTTCCGGCCGCGCTCCGAGGCGAGACCGATCAGAGGCCAGAAGGCGAAGGCGAACAGCGTCGCCGTGGCGTTCCGGTAGCCGAGCGGGTCGTCCAGGCGGCCCGCGACGAACAGGTCGGGCCCATTGGCGAGCAGCGAGATCAGCGTGATCACCGCGATCAGCCCGACGCCCGCGAAGATGCCCTGACCGACCCAGAGGGCCTGGCGACGCCCCCGCAGCGCCAGCGGGACCGTGATCACCGCCGCGTAGAGGATCGTGCGAGCCGCGCCCTCCCAGGCGCGCGCCGCGGACTCGGCCCAGATCGAGGAGAGCAGTGTCCAGGCGGCGAACCCCCAGACGAGCCCGATTGCGACGCTGAGCGGCCCCCGGTCCACCTGGATTCCGCCCGTCACCTGCGTCGTGATCAGGATGGTCAGGGCGAGGATCGCGATCAGCGCCCAGTAGCGGAGGACGAAGGCGCCGTCGAACGCGGCGGCGAGCAGCAAAAGCGCCGCGACGGCTCCCGCCGGGGCCGCACCGAGCACGCGCCTGCGCGTCAGGCGGAGCCGTTCCTGGGCTCGCGCTCGCCGCGGTGGCGTCCTGGCTTCGCTCACTCTTCTCCCCTCTACCTAGGTGAATTGCCCTACGGCCCAATTGTCGCAGCGGTGCACCCGCCAAGCATCTCCGCCGGAACGGACGGCCCGAGTCGTCCCGGTGCCAGACGCTATAAGCCGTGGATGGACGTCGGATTCGGCGAAGCGCTACTGATCAGCGGGGGCCTCCTGGCGCTCGCCGCGGCGCTCTCCGGGCTGATGCGCGGCACTGTGCTCTCGATCTCGGTGCTCTCGGTGGCCGCTGGACTGATCCTCGCCGAGGCCGGAGCGATCCACATCGATGGGTCCGACACGGCGGTCGTCCACCTCTTCCTGCTCGCGCTGATCGTCACCCTGTTCTCCGACGGGCTCCTCGTGGAGCGCGAGCTGCTCGTCGTCCACTGGGGTCCGGTGGTGCGAGCGCTGGCGATCGCCATGCCCCTCACCCTCGTCCTGCTTGCGCTGGCGGCCAAGCTGCTCTTCTCGGAGCTGGACTGGTCGGAGGCTTTCCTGCTCGGCGCCGTCCTCTCCGCCACCGATCCCGTGGTGACCTCGGCGGTGGTGACCTCGCAGCGGGTTCCGGCCCCCGTTCGCCACGCCCTCAACCTCGAGTCGGGACTGAATGACGGGCTGGCGCTGCCGTTCGTCCTCTTCTTCATCATCCTCTCCTCGCCCGGAGGCGACGCCGGCAGCGAGGCGCTCAAGCTCCTGGGGGAGGCGGCGTTCGGGGCGGTCGTCGGGATCGTCCTCGGCCAAGCCGCGGGAAGACTCACCCGACACCTGCCCGGCGGGGGGATCATCAGGCGCTACGAGGGCATCTACGCCCTGGGAATCGGGCTGCTCGCGTACGGGTTCTCGGATGTGACGATCGGCAACGGGCTGATCGCGGCCTTCGTCTGCGGGATCTCGCTGGGAGTGGCCGAGCACGACATCGCCGACGACTTCGTGGTCTTCAGCGAGAACGTCAGCTCGATCCTCCAGGTGCTCACCTTCTTCGCCTTCGGAGGACTGATCGTGGCCACCGGCTACCACCAGGACATCGCCCTGCTCGTCGCCTTCATCGCGTTCGCGCTGCTGCTCGCTCGCCCGATCGCCATCGGGCTCTCGTTCGTGCGGGTGGCCCTCCCGGCGCCGCACCGGGGGTTCATCGCCTGGTTCGGCCCGAAGGGAGTGGCGGGCATCCTCTTCGCCGAGCTCGTCCTCAACTCGGATGTCGGCCACGCGAACGCGATCTTCGAGGTCGCCGCCTACGTGATCCTGGCCTCGATCGTCATCCACGGACTGACCGACACCGTGGGGGCGAAATGGATCGAGCGGAGGATGGCTACCCGCTGA
>DATBHQ010000104.1:0-9209 GCA_036557385.1 Solirubrobacterales bacterium
CGCCGCGAGGGTGGAGTCCCCAACGCCGAGCAGGACGAGCCCACCCGCCCCGATGGCGAGGCCCACGATCACCAGCAGCGCGGGACTGTCGCCGGAGGCGGTCATCCGGCCCGCGATGTCGCGCATCACCGCCGAGAGCCCAAAGAGCCCGAAGGCGAACGCCCCCGCCTCGGCCGCGGTCATGTCGTAGTCGTTGATCAGGAAATGGACCAGCCAGGCGCCGACGACCAGCGGGATGGTGAGGGTGGTGAGCCCGAGCAGCTGCACCCGCCACCAGGCCTGATTCGTGAGGCACTCCCTGATCAGACCCTCGCCCTCCGACGCGGTCCGAGGGATCTCCACCGCTTCATTGGGGAGGATCGGCAATGCGATCGCGGCGAGCGCGGCGGTGATGAAGAAAGCGACCCGCCAGCTGACGTCCGCCCCCTCGAGGACGCTGCCCAGGAAGAGCGCAGCGGCCACCCCAAGGGTGAGCCCCGCGCCGAACAGGCCGACCATCTTCACGCCGCCGATCGCCCGGGCGTAGGCCGGGACGAAGATGGCGCCGAGGCCAAATGCAAGGCCGGCGAATACGCGGCCCAGCGCCAGCAGCGCGACGCTGTCGCCCAGGGCAAAGATGACGTTGCCCACCAGGGAGAGCACGCAGCAGGCCCAGATCCCCGCCATCACCCGGATCCTTCGCGCCAGCTCCGCACCGATCAGGCTGCCGGCCGCGGAGCCTGCGAAGAAAAAGGCGCCGGAGAGCAGGCCGACCTCGCCCAGGCCGATGTCGAACTCCCGCTGCAGTGAGCCGACGACCGGGCCGACGTTGCCGCAATTCCAACCGATGATCGCCGCGGCGAGGACGAAGACGCCGCAGCTCCGGCGAACGGACACGAGTGGCTTCTACCGGAACCGGCGGATGAGGCGAACTAAGCCGCGGCGCCGAGCTTCGGCGAGGTCCAGGGCGCCTTCAAACGCCGGGTGAGCTCGTCGCCCAGCTCCGCGATCGGCAGGCGGTCCTGCTCGAGCGAATCGCGGTCGCGCAGGGTGACCGTGTCGTCGTCCATCGTCTGGTGGTCGACGGTGATTCCCCAGGGCGTGCCGATCTCGTCCTGGCGGCGGTAGCGCTTGCCGATCGAGCCTCCGGCGTCGTACTCGGCGGGCATCAGCTCGCGCAGGGTCTCGTAGATCTCGCGCGCTTTCTCGGGCTGGCCGTCCTTGTTGACGAGGGGCAGGACCGCGGCCTTGACCGGCGCCAGCCTGGGGTGGAGGCGGAGCACCGTCCGCTCACGCCCCTCGACCTCCTCGGTCTCGTACGCATCGATCATGAAGCTGAGCATCGCCCGGTCGACCCCGGCCGCCGGCTCGACCACGTGGGGGACGTAGCGCTCGCCGCTCCCCGAGTCGACATATTCGAGCTTCTCACCCGAGAACTTCGCGTGCTGGGTGAGGTCGAAGTCGCCGCGGTTGGCGATCCCCTCGAGCTCCGACCAGCCCATCGGGAAGTCGTACTCGACGTCGGAGGTGGCGCTGGAGTAGTGCGAGAGCTCGTCGGCTCCATGCGCGCGGAGGCGGAGCTTCTCGGGCCGGATCCCGAGGTCGGTGTACCAGCGCAGGCGCTCGTTCATCCAGTACTCGTGCCAGCGGTCGGTCTCCGCCGGTGGGACGAAGAACTCCATCTCCATCTGCTCGAACTCGAAGGTCCGGAAGATGAAGTTGCCCGGCGTGATCTCGTTGCGGAACGACTTGCCGATCTGGGCGATTCCGAAGGGCGGCCTCTTCCTAGCGAACTGCAGGACGTTCTTGAAGTTGATGAAGATGCCCTGCGCGGTCTCCGGGCGCAGGTAGGCCCTGTTCGACTCGTCCTGCACCGGCCCGACGTAGGTCTCGAACATCAGGTTGAACTGGCGGGGCTCGGACAGCTCGCCGCCGCAGACGGGGCAGCGGATCTCCCCCTCGGCGTCCTCGGAGCCGAGCTGCTCCTCGCGGAGGTCGTCCTCGCGAAAGCGCTGCTTGCACTCGCCGAGGCACTGGACGAGCGGATCGGTGAAGCCGGCGAGGTGCCCGGACGCCTCCCAGACCCGCGGGTTCTGGATGATCGCCGAGTCGAGGGCGACGATGTCGTCGCGCTCCTGGAGCATCGCCCGCCACCACTCGCTCTTCACGTTGTTCTTGAGCAGGACGCCGTAATGCCCGTAGTCGTAGGTGTTGCGGAACCCGCCGTAGATCTCGGATGCGGGAAAGATGAAGCCGCGGCGCTTGCAGAGCGCGACGATCTCCTCGAGCTTGGTGAGCTCAGCCATGGCGGTCAGCGTAAAGGCAGGGCTTTACGGACCGTCGCGTGCGTTGCCGCCACTCGTCGCCGACTACCCTCTCTCCCCGCGATGCCGATCTACGAGTACCGCTGCCTGAACGGACACACCTTCGAGGTGATCCAGAGCATGTCCGACGACCCCGTCGAGACCTGCGAGGAGTGCGGTGCGCCGGTGGAGCGGGTCTTCCACCCGGTCGCCGTCCACTTCAAGGGCTCGGGCTTCTACACGACCGACTACGCGAAGAAGGCGAAGGCGGGGGCCGCGAAGGACGGAGGTTCCTCGAGCGACTCCGGTGATTCCGGCAGCTCGGACTCCGGCTCATCGAGCGAAGGCTCGTCGTCGAAGGGCGACAAAACGGCTTCGAGCAGCAGCAGCGGCAGCAGCAGCGACTGACCCGAGCGTCCCAGAGTTTGCGCTGAGCGAAAGTTCCGGGACGTTCGGCACATCGCCCACCGGTGAACGTCCGGGACCTTACGCTGAGCGAGAGCTCCGGGACGTTCGGCGTAGAGCCCACTGGTTCGGTGCAGGGGTTCAGGGCGAGCACTCCGCGTGGTGCGGAGGGTCTGAGCCGGTCAGCTTCTTGACCGCGTCGACGCAGGCGCTCTGCGGGATCTGCAGGCTCCCCCCGGGGCCCGAGGAGATGGCGGCCTTGTTGCCGCCGAGCACGTTCGTGTCCCCGCTGCCGCCGATGATCGCGGCGATCGCGACCTGGGGGAGCGTGAAGCCGCCCATGTCGCTGATGAACGCCTTCGGCGCGTCCCAGCCGATGAAAGGTCCCTTGATGAAGTTGTAGGGGAACCGGGTGACGCTGGTGAGACGGTCCTTGATCCCGTTCAGGACCTGCTGCTGGCGCGCCGCGCGGTCGCGGTCGTCCTCGGACGGGTCGCAGTTGTTGTGTCGAAGCCGGGCGTAGGCGAGCGCCTTGTCCCCCTGCAGGGTGATCTCGCCCGGCGGCAGCTTGAGGGAGACCCCGCCCTGCTTCTTGCCGCCGTCGACGTCCCCGCAGACGACGGCGCCGTCCTGCTTGCCGTTGGTGTCCGGAATGTCGAGCTTCACCCCGCCGAGGTCGTTGATGAACTCGGCGAAGCCGTCGAAGTTGACGATCACGATGTGGTTGATGTCGATCCCGAGGAAGTTCTCGACGGTCTTGATCGTCGAGGCGGGGTTGCCATTGGGGCTGTTCGTGTTGCAGGCGAGGGAGGCGTTGATCTTCTGCTCGCCGCAGTCGGGGATCGCCGCGTAGCTGTCCCGCGGGATCGAGAGCTTGTGGAACGAGGTCAGGGAGGCGTGCAGGACCATGATCGTGTCCGCGCGCGGCGGTCCCTGGCCCTCGGAGCCGCTGGCGTTCTTCTGCGTCTTCCCGCGTCGGTCCCCGCCGAGGATGAGGATGTTCTGGCCGAGCAGGACGTCGGGCCCGCCCTTGAGCGCGTTCTTCGCGGACTGCGGCAGCTTGCCCTTCTGGATCTGGGCGGAGATCGCGAAGGTGATGAAGCTGAGGAGCAGCCAGCCGACCGCGATGATCAGCACCCAGCGCAGCCAGGGCCGCTTCCCGCCGACCACGCGGCGCAGCCGGCCGCGCCAGCCGCCCTCCGCGGTGGCGGCACGGAGTCCCTCGAGGCTCGGCTTGCGGAAGCGGTCGCGCAGGCTGGGCCGGGAGCGATAGACGCGATAAGGGGGCTTCTCGCGGCGCCCGCCGGGCTTCTGCCCCTCCGGCGCGGACCGCTTCTGCCCCGATCTGCCCTTGCGCCCGTAGACCGTGTATTCGGGCTTCTTGCCGGATTTGCGCTCACCCGAGCCTCCGGAGCCGCCGGCCTTCTGGGGCTTCTTGGGCTTACCGCCGCCCTCGGAGCCACCGGACCGCCGCGGCGGCCGATCATCTCCCTGCGGAGACATTGGGGTATCAATACTTGCGCATGCGTCCGCCGGACCGCCATCGCCTGCCACGAGCACGATCGCGCCTCACGTGAGCGCGCGCGAGGCCATCGGCGTCGACCTCGGCGGGACCAAGATGGCCGTCGGGGTCGTCGATTCCGAGCAGCAGGTCCACTACCAAGGCAGGGAGCCTTCGACCGGCCTGAGCGAGGAGAGGCTGGTGGAGGAGCTCGCCAGGGAGCTCCAGGAGGCCAAGGACGCGCGGCCCGACGTGCTCGCGGCCGGCCTCGGGATCCCGGCCACCATCGATCACGACCGCGGCCTCGCCATCCACGCCGTGAACCTGACGATCACCGACGTCCCGATCCGCGACCTGATGCAGGAGCGGATCGGCCTGCCCGTCTTCGTCGACAACGACGCGAACGTCGCGGCGCTGGCGGAGCACCTCTACGGCGCCGGCAGAGGGGCGCAGAACGTGGTGCTGCTCACCATCGGCACCGGGATCGGGGGCGGGCTGATCCTCAACGGCGAGGTCTACCGCGGCTCTACCGGCGCAGCGGCCGAGCTCGGCCACATCGTGATCGAGGAGGACGGCCCGAAGTGCCAGGGGAACTGCCCCAACCACGGCTGCGTCGAGGCCCTCGCCTCGGGGACCGCGATCGCCAAGGCCGGCAAGGAGGCGGCGGAGCGGGATCCCGACTCGGCGCTCGGAAAGGCGCTCGCCGAGGGGCCGATCGTGGGACGGACGGTCACGGAGCTGGCCCTGGCGGGCGATGGCCCCGCGCGCGAGGTCGTGGCCCAGGCCGGCCGTCATATCGGCGTCGCGCTCAGCAGCCTCGCCAACATCTTCGACCCCGACGTCTTCGTGATCGGAGGCGGGGTCTCGGCGGTGGGGGACCTGCTGCTCGACCCGGCGCGCGAGGAGCTGCGCTCGCGGGCTCTGCCCCCGCAGAACGAGAGGCCCGTGAAGCTGGCCGAGCTCGGCGGCGACGCGGGCATGATCGGGGCGGCGGCGATGGGGCTGATCGAGCTCGACAAGGAGGCCTGAGCCATTCCCGGCAAGCTGGTCGTCTGCCCGACGCCGATCGGGAACCTCGAGGACATCACCCTGCGCACCCGTCGCGCTCTGTACGAGGCCGACGTGATCGCATGTGAGGACACCCGCCGCACCGGGCTGCTGCTGGAGCGCATCGAGGTCCAGCCCCGGCGGCTGGTCTCCTACCACGAGGGGAACGAGGCGGAGCGGGCGCGCGAGCTCGCCCAGGCGGTCGAGCGGGGCGACAACGTCGCTCTGGTCTCCGACGCCGGCATGCCGGCCATCTCCGACCCCGGCTATCGGCTGATCAGGGCCTGCATCGACCGCGACCTCGACCTCGAGGTGCTGCCCGGCCCGAGCTCGATCCTCACCGCGCTGGTCGCGTCGGGCCTGCCCACCCACCGGTTCCGCTTCCACGGATTCCTGCCCCGGCGCACCGGCGAGCTCGAGCGGGTCCTCCAGTCCACGGAGACGCTGATCGCGTTCGAGTCGCCCCGCCGGCTCCCGGAGTCGCTCCGGGCCCTCGCCCAGCTCGCGCCCGACCGGCCCGCCGCCATCTGCCGCGAGCTCACCAAGCTGCACGAGGAGATCGCGCGCGGGACGCTCGGCGAGCTCTCGCGCCGCTTTCGCGAGGAGGCCCGGGGCGAGATCGTCGTCGTGATCGGGCCGGCTGCCGAGCGGGGGACGGCGGACATCGGCTTCGCCACCGACGCCCTGCGCGGGCTGATCCGCGCCGGGGCCCGGCCGCGAGCCGCGGCCAGCGTCGTCTCCGCGCTCACCGGCGTGCCCGCCAACGACCTCTATCGCGGGATCACCGGTCGGGACCCGCGACGGTAGCGGCCACCAGGCCGCACCACTCTGAGCGAGGGGCGAAGCCCCGAGCGGTTATACGGGGCGGCCGCTCGTGGCCGCGGCTACATGGCGAAGCTGGGTCACGCCGCGATCCGCGCCTTCTTCTTGCCCTTGACGACGAAGCCGCTTTCGGAGCGGCCCTTGCCCGGCTTGAGGGCGTAGATCACGCGGTAGCCGGTCATGAACAGCAGCCGGCCGTCCGAGATCACGGGGTTGTACGCGCCGTCGGTGGTGGCGAAGACCTCCTTGCCGTCGGAGGCCCGGAAGCCGAAGGTCTGGGTGGTCTTCAGGTCCGCGACGTAGAAGACGTCGCCGATCACGCTGCCCGCCCCGGATACGGGACCGTGGGCCGACTGTGACCAGCGGACGCTGCCGGTCCGCGCGTTGACCGCGTAGACGGTGCCGCTGTAGGAGCCGAAGTAGACGCTGGGCGGCGTCCCGGGCGCCTTCGCCGCCGCGGCGGCGGCATAGACGTAGCCGCCGGTGGACGTCGACCAGGACCGGCTGCCCGTCCGCTCGTCGAAGGCGTTCATGCCGCCGGTCAGCGTGCCCGCGTAGACGTGCCCGAAGGCGACCGCGGCGGTGCCGTAGACCGGGCCGCCCGCAGACGCCGTCCAGCGCACCGACCCGTTCGAGGCGCGGAGCGCGGTCATCTGCCCGCCGTAGCTGCCGACGAAGACGGTGCCCTTGTCGAAGGCCGGTGAGGCCTTGACCGCGCCGCCCACCGGGGTGCTCCAGAGCTGCTTGCCGGTGCGCTTATTGAACGCGTAGACCGACCCGCACTCGCAGCCGGCGATCACCGCCTTGCCGACGACCAGCGGGGACGACTCGCTGCGCCCCGGGAGCGAGTTCCGCCAGGCGACCTTGCCGTTCCGCGCGTTCAGGGCCTGGACCTGGCCGGGCTCGAGGTTCGAGATGTAGAGCTTGCCGCCGCTGTAGGTCGGCGCGGAGGCGTTCAGCGTCGCCACGTCACGGCGCCAGATCTGCTTGCCGCTGTCGGCCCGCAGGGCGAAGGCCTCGCCGTTGTTGTCGATCCCGTAGACGGTGCCGTCGACGACGATCGGCGAGTACTCCATCAGGTGTCGGGCGTCGTAGCTCCAGGCGACCTTGTAGGGAGGCTCAACCTCCTTGGTCGGCAGATAGCGCGTCCGCGCGGCGTCGAACCCGTAGGTGGGCCAGGGGGTCAAGGGCGGCCCGCTCGGCGCGGCGGTCGTCGTGGTGGTCGAGCTCGTTGTCGGCTCGGAGCCCCCGCCGCTGCTCAGCAGCAGGGTTCCGCCCACGACGACGACGGCCACGAGACCGACGGCGACGGCGATCGTCGCGGCGCGGTACTGGGTCCAGAGGGTGGTGAAGAGGTTCGCCATTCGGGCCAGCGAAGCGGGGATTGAAGACGAAACCCCTAATTCCCGCGTCAAGAGCGGGTACCGTGCGAAGCCAGAAATGGCCAAGCGGGAACCACGCATGGTGTCGCTCGGCTACGGGAAGTTCGCCCGAGCCGATCGCATCTACGCCCTCGTCCCGCTTGATCCGAAGGATCGTGGCGACGGCAGGCGGACCTACGTCCACGTCGACGACATGGCGGAGCCGATCGTCGCCTCTCGCTCGGAGCGGGCGATCCTCGCCGACATGGAGGAGGCGCTGACCGAGGCGGCGGGGATTCCGCGGCGACGGCGCTCGGGCACGAAGGGGCAGGAGAAGCTGCTGTAGCGCCTAAGTAGGCTCACTTCCCGTGAGCTTCTACGTCACCACCCCGATCTACTACGTCAACGGCGAGCCGCATCTCGGGCACGCCTACTCGACGATTGCGGCCGACATCCTCGCTCGGCACCATCGCCAGCGCGGCGAAGACGTCTTCTTCCTCACCGGGACCGACGAGCACGGCGAGCCGGTCGCCCAGCAGGCCGAGGCGGAGGGGACGACGCCGCGCGAGCTCGGCGACCGCCTGGCGCCCCGCTTCAGGGAGATGGCCGCCAAGGTCAACGCCTCCAACGACTTCTTCATCCGCACCACGGACGAGGGGCACATGGAGCGGGTCCAGGAGATCGTCCAGCGGGTCTACGACAACGGCCACGTCTACGAGGGGATGTACGAGGGCTGGTACTGCCCGCGCTGCGCCGACTTCAAGACCGAGTCCGAGCTCGGGCCCGACAACACCTGCCCGATCCACAAGATCCCGCTGACCCGCGAGAGCCAGAAGAACTGGTTCTTCACCCTGTCGAAGTTCCAGGGCGACCTCGAGAGGCTCTACGAGGAGCGGCCGGACTTCGTCATCCCCGAGTTCCGCCGCAACGAGGCGCTGGCGTTCATTCGGCAGGGCCTCCAGGACGTCTCACTCTCCCGCCCGACCCTGAAGTGGGGAGTCCCCGTCCCCTGGGACCCGGAGCAGGTGATCTACGTCTGGTTCGACGCGCTGCTCAACTACTACACCGCGCTCGGCTACGGGGCCGACGAGGACGTGACCGAGGAGTTCTGGCCGCCGTTCCACATCCTCGCCAAGGACATCCTCAAGTTCCACGCCGTCTACTGGCCGGCCTTCCTGATGGCGGCGGGAATCGAGGTGCCGCGGCAGATGTTCATCCACGGCTTCCTCCTGATGGAGGGCCACAAGATGTCGAAGTCGCTCGGCAACGTGCTCGATCCCGACGAGGTGATCGACAAGTTCGGCGCGGATCCGCTGCGCTTCTACTGCTTCCGTGAGGTCTCCTTCGGCCAGGACGGCCAGATCTCGCCGGCCGGATTCGAGTCGCGCTACGAGAGCGAGCTCGCCGACCAGTACGGAAACCTCGCCAACCGCGTGCTCTCGATGATCGGCCGCTACCGCGACGGCACCGTCCCCGAGGCGGACGCCGAGGAGGTGCTCGCCACCGAGTTCGAGGGGGCTCCCGGTCGAGTCCGGACGGCGCTCGACGCCGCCGAGCTCACCCAGGCGCTCGAGGAGATCTGGAAGCTCGTCCGGCGACTCAACGGATACGTGGAGGAGACGCGCCCGTGGGAGCTCGCCAAGGACGACGCGGCGGCCGCCCGGCTCGATTCCGTGCTCTATGGGCTGGCCGAGGGCCTGCGCGTGGCCACGCTGCTCCTGCACGCCTACATGCCCGAGACGACCGGGCGCCTGCTCGACGCGCTCGGCGAAGCGGACCGCGCGATCGCCG
>DATBHQ010000105.1:0-4200 GCA_036557385.1 Solirubrobacterales bacterium
CGGGTTCGTTGGAAGAGGCTCGAACTCGATGCAGAGCTCGCGGGCGGTGCGGACCCCGAGCAAACCGAGGAGCTTGCTCTGCGAGCGCAGCAGCTCCAGGAACCTGCAACGGGTCAGCGTCTCGCCATCGGGATCGAGAACGTGTTTCGCCTGGCCACAATCGGACCAGGGCCGGGCGCTACGACCGCACTGTCCGTTGCGGCCTTCGATCGCAACCGTGTCGCAGCCAACGAGCCCGGGCTCGCCTACCTGGCCGAGAAGCTGCGCGCTCAGGAACCACACGGGGTGCGTGGCCTGGCGATGGCCTCGGTCCTGTACGAGGACTCCGCCAGCCCGCTCTACGCCAAGACCGACGTGGACACCTTGAAGCCGGCCGTCCGCACAGCGATAGCCGCGCTCGAGGCCTCACCCGCCGAGCTCGTCGGCATGGGCTCGTCGAGCGATCAGTAGCCGGTCGCGGTCGGCTTCGCGTCGGGGTGCTCTCCCCGCGTCTGCGAATCCCAGTCAGAGCCAGGGTCGATGCCAGGCCAGTCCAATCCCGACGAAGGTGCTGATCGCCATCACCGCGATCAAGACCACGTAGCCGGCCTGAAGGCGAAGTGATCGGCTCGAGCCGGGACGGCCTGGCGCGGCTGTGAGCCAGAAATCCACCAGAGCCAGAAGCAGCGACAGGCCACCGAGGACGACGAAAAGGCGGGCGTCAGCGAAGACGCCAACTGGAACGGCGACCACGCCGGCATTCCAGAGTGCAGCCTGCACTTGGGCGCTCGCTCTTCGCGGTGGGCCGACGAGGGCGGTCTGACCCCGAGCGAGAAGTCCCTGGGCCGCGAAGCCGACCAGCAGGAGGTAGGCAACTAGCCAGGCAGCATGGGGGTAGGGCCGGAGCACCGCGGCGACCGTGGCGACGATTGCCGCAAGCCCGGTGAGAGCCGAGAAGGCTGCAAGGGGCGACCGAGAGGTCAACGTAGCGATGGATCCATCCTTTACACAGGGGGAGTGTCGAAAATACCAGGAGTCTTCAAGTAAGCGCCGCTGAGATGGGGAAAAAGGCCCATTGGTCAGAACCTCGGGCCCTAGGACCATTGGGCCATGGTCATGAGCCCGCCATCGAGTGATGCGAGCCGAGGCAGGCGGGCATGGACCAGGCGACCCTGGCGCGGCTAAATGGGCTCCCCCTCCCAAGCCGCGCCGCCCACAGAGACGGCCCGCGCCCTTCTTCTCCCGGGGGCGCGGGCCGCTCGCGCTCCTGGTGGCGCGCGCCCGTCCTCACCGCCGCCCCGTCGGGAAGCCGTTCCTGAGCGTTGTCGTGCTCGAGGTCGCGAGATGGGGCAAAGGGCCCATTGGCGGGCGGTGGCCGGCGGGGCATGATCGACGCATGGCAATGACGGAGCGACAAGCGATCCTCCATGGACCCCGCTGGGCTGAGAGGCGGCCGGGGCCGGTGCCCCCTGCCATGATCACGCGCCAGGGCAAGCGGGCCCTCGGCGACGAGGTGGCCCGGCTTCGGCAAGAGCTTGAACTGGAGTTCCCAAGGCGCCTCAAGGAAGCGCGCGCCTTCGGCGGGTCCGACAACAACGACGACTACCTGCAGATCAAGGAGGAGGAAGCCGTCGTCGTCGCTCGCCTCGGCCAGCTCGAGACCGTTCTCGGCTCCGCAAAGGTGGTCGACGAAGCTCCGGCCCCGGACGGTCGGATCTCGATCGGTTCGATCGTTGAGCTCGAGGACCTGGCCAGCGGCAGGACCAGCGAGCACGTCCTGACCGGGGCCCACGAGCGACTCGCGACAACTGACGTCTCGGCGAATTCGCCGATCGGTCACGCGCTCATGGGCCACACGGTCGGAGAGGAGGTGACCGTCGAGCTTCCTTCCGCTCGAACGGTCCACCTCAAGGTCCGAGCCGTCCGCTAGGGCTCCACGAGGCCGCGCTTGATCGCGTAACGGGTGAGCTCGACGCGGTTGCGCATGCCGAGCTTCTCGAGGATGTTGTCGCGATGGCGATTGACCGTGTTCCTGGAGATCGTCAGGGTCTCCGCGACCTCATCACTCGTCAGTCCCTCGGCGATCAGCTTGGTCACCTCGAGCTCTCGCGGCGTCAGTGGGTCGGTCGGGACCTCCTCGCCCCGGCCGGCCCGTTCGAGATAGTCGCGGACCAGGGCGGAGGCCGCAGAGGGATAGATGAACGGCTCGCCGCGCAAGGCGGCGCGGCAGGCTTCGATCAGGTCGCGGTTGGCGGCCGACTTCAGGACGTAGCCGGAGGCGCCGGCCTTCAGGGCCTCGAAGAAGTACTGCTCGGAGTCGTGGACGGAGAGCATCACGGTGCGCAGCTCGGGACGCTGTGCGTGAAGCTCGGCGGCCACCTGGAGTCCCGTGAGGTGGGGCATCGAGACGTCGAGTACGGCGAGGTCGAGGTCCGTTCGCAGCGCGATCTGGAGGGCCTCGGCGCCATCGCCGGCTTCGGCGACCACACGTAGGTCCGGTTCGGAGTCGAGCACGAGCTTGAGCCCGTCTCGAACCAGCTCGTGGTCGTCGGCGAGGAGGATGTCGGCGCGCAGGGGAACCGGCATCAGGCAACCCGCACCGGAGCTTCGAGCCGCACGGTGGTGCCGCTCCCGGGGGCGGAGTCGATCCCCAGGATTCCGTCGACGAGCAGGGCACGCTCGCGCATTCCCTCGATCCCGATGGTCTCGTCGCCCGGCGGATCCGAGATTCCCCTGCTGTTGTCAGCGACCGTGAGAGCGATCTGGCCGTTCGACATCTCGAGCGCAAGCTCGCAGCGCGTGGCCTCGGAATGTCGCAGGACGTTGGTCATCGCCTCCTGGGCGATCCGGTAGATGACGAGCTCCAGCTCTTCCGAGAGTGGCGGGAGGTCGCTGGCCAGCTTGCGCTCGATCGGAATTCCGCTCTGGCGGGCGAGGCGTGAGCTCAGGGCGATCAGGGCGTTGACCAGACCGAGATCGTCAAGGGCCTCGGGACGGAGCTCCCGGGCGATGCAACGGATCTCCTCGCGGGTCGAGTCAAGCTCCTCGGCCAGGGCCGCCATCGTTCGGGCTTGACCTCGGTTCGGGGCTGGTGAGCAGCCCGACCAGCGCGATGCTGAGAATGACGATCTCGCCGGCACGGATCGGCGCGCTCACCGTCACGGGGTGATGATGAGCAGCACGAAGATCAGCGCCAGAAGGGCGGTGCTCCCCATGAGCGAGCGATCGAACATGGAGAACCGCGGCTGGCGCCGCTGAGGGTGAGGCTCAGCCATCGGGATAACGAAAGCACGCCCCGCGACCGGGCGCAGGGTTGGGCACCACGACCCATGGCTTGGTCACGAGGATCGGTCCGAAGATGGTGGCTCTGACGTAGGCGCGTTCCGGGGACGGCTAGCCTTGCGGGCCGTGATCAGCACCAACCAGTTCAAGAACGGCACGCACATCGACGTCGACGGGACCGTCTTCCGCATCGTCGAGTTCCAGCACGTGAAGCCCGGCAAGGGCGGCGCCTTCGTGCGCTCGAAGCTGAAGCGGGTCGACGACGGCGCCGTGATCGACAAGACCTTCAAGGCGGGCGAGAAGTTCCGCCCCGTTCGCACCGAGACCCGCAAGATGCAGTTCCTCTACGACTCGGGCGACGCCGCCGTCTTCATGGACAACCAGAGCTACGACCAGGTTGAGATCCCGAAGTCCGTGGTCGGGGATGCGTTGAAGTGGGTTCCGCCGAACTCGGACGTCGAGCTGCTCTTCGTGGACGAGCGCCCGGCCGGCGCCCAGCCGCCGAGCGCGGTGGACCTCGCGATCACCCAGACCGACCCGGGCCTGAAGGGCGACACGGCGTCCGGGGGCGGCACCAAGCCGGCGACCCTCGAGACAGGAGTCACCGTCCAGGTCCCGCTCTTCATCGAGGAGGGCGAGAGGGTCAGGGTGGACACGCGCAGCGGCGAATACGTCTCGCGCGCCTAGATGCGAGGGTGCGCGACAGCGCAACCCGTTTAATGGAGCCCGATGAAGCGCTCGGACCAGAGAAGGGATGCCGTCTTCGCCCTCTACCAGCACGAGGTGACCGGCAGGCCGCTGGGCGAGGTGCTCGGCGACGCCAAGCCGTTCACGCGCGAGCTCGCGGATGGGGTGGAGGCGAGCCGCTCAGACCTCGACGAGCTGATCTCGCGGAACTCCCAGAACTGGGCCCTCGAGCGGATCGCCCCGCTGGAGCGG
>DATBHQ010000106.1:0-14135 GCA_036557385.1 Solirubrobacterales bacterium
AGCCGACTGCCGTGACGGAGAGCATCAGCACCGGCGCGCGGACCAGGTCCCCGCCGGCGATCGTGACCTCCTCGCGCACCGCCACCTCCGCGAGCCCGTCGGCGACCCCGAGCAGGCCGTCGTCGGAGAGCTCATCGGGGGTGGCGACCACGACGTACGCCTCGCCCTGGGCCGCCCCCATCGCCGCTAGGTCCGAGAGGGCGGCGGCCAGCGCTTTTCGTCCGACCGCCGCGTGTCCGTAGGAGTCGAGCACGAAGTGCACGCCGTCGACGATCGCGTCCACCGTGACGGCGCTCGCCGCGCGCGGCTCCACCACCGCCGCGTCGTCCCCGCTCGGCACGCGCACGCGTGGGCCCGGAGCGGGCATGCGCTCGTTGATCGCGGCGATCAGGTCGAACTCGCTGCTCGGCACGCGCGCCCTAGCCCGCGCCGGTTCCGCCGCTCGGGGGCGGCGCCGCGGGCGGTGGCGCCGGCGCCGCTGGCGCCGGCGCGGGCTTCGGTTTCGGCGACGGCGCCGGCTTCTGCCCGAGACCAGGGGCGTAGGCGTCATCGGGGCCTCGTCCGTTGCCCCCGCCTCCGCTGTTGCTGTCCGGGCTCGGCGTGTATGAGCTCGAGCCGCAGGAGGACGAGCTCGAGCTGCAGTAGCTCGAGCTGGACGACGCGGTGTGCTCGCCGTGGAAGGAGGTCAGCTCCGGGAGGCTCGAGGGAACCGGGAAGTCGGGGCAGTCGCCGCCCTGGGCGGCCTCCATGTAGGAGCGCCAGATCGGCCCGGAGGTGGGGCCGCCATAACCGGTGGAGTCACGCGAGAGCGGATGGCCGGTCCAGACGGCGGTTGAGTAGAGCGGCGTATAGCCCACGAACCAGGCGTCGGAGAGATCCTCGCTGGTTCCGGTCTTGCCGGCCGCCGGGCAGCCGATCGAGGTGTAGCCGGCGCCGGTGCCGCTGGTGATCACGCCCTCGAGCACCTTGGTCACCTCGTAGGCCTGGCCCTGCGTGAGAACGCGCTTGCCCTCGCTTTCGCTCGGCTTGTCGACCTTGCCGCCGGGAAAGACGACCCGGTCGATGGCGGTCGGATCGCGATGGACGCCGCCGCTCGCGAGCGTCGCGTAGGCGCTCGCCTGCTCGAGCGGGGTGACGCCGACGCTGAGCCCGCCGATCGCGTCGGCCGGGGGGATGAAGCAGTTCGGGCCGAGCTTGCAGGGAATCGCCCTGCTGCCCTTGATGCCGAGCGGTGAGGTGATCCCCATCGAATAGGCGGTCCGGGCGATGTTCTCGGGGCCGACGTCGAGGCCGAGCTGGGCGAAGACCACGTTCACCGACTCCCAGGTCGCCTCCCTGAGCGGCATCACCCCGCCGCCGGGCTCGGCGTTGTTGACCGTCCAGGTGCCACCGCCGGGGATCTGGAGGGTCTTCGGTGAGGTCCCGTCGTAGTAGGTGGTGTCTGGGTCGACACCCTCCTTGATCGCGGCCGTCAGGTCATAGACCTTGAACGAGGAGCCGGGCTGGCGCTGGGCGTGGGCGGCGAAGTTGAACTGGCTGTTCTCGGAGTAGCGCTGCGAGGAGGCGAGCGCGACGATCTTGCCGGTGGACGGTTGGACTGAGGCGAGAGCGGAAGCCGGGCCGCCCGAATAGCAGACCGAGCAGGAGTCCACCGCGCTCTGCGCCGCCTCCTGCAGTTGCGGCTGGATCGTCGTATAGACCTTGAGGCCGCCGTTCTGGACCGTGTTCAGCCCGTAGCGGTCCTCGAGCTCCTGCTTGACCAGGTCGAAGATGTACGGATCGCGGATCCGGTTGTACTTCTGGCCGGGGTTGAGGCCGAGGTCCTGCTTGATGGCCACCGCGTACTCGTCGGCGCTGATCTCGCCCTGCTGCTCCATCGCGTGCAGCACCTCGTTCCGCCGCGCCAGGGCCGCCCGCGGGTTGAGCAGCGGGTTGTACTGCGAGGGCGCCTGCGGCAGCCCCGCGATCATCGCGGCCTCGGTGAGGGTCAGGTCGCGCGCGTGCTCGGAGTAGTAGGTCTCCGCCGCCGCCTCCACGCCGATCGCCGTGGCGCCGTTGTTCGTCCCGTACGGAGCGGTGTTCAGGTACTTCGTCAGGATCCAGTCCTTGGTGTGCTCGTCCTCCAGGTCGTTCGCGAGGTGCGCCTCGACGATCTTGCGGTGGAGGGTGTCCTCGGGGTCCTCGAGGTAGAGGTTGCGAACCAGCTGCTGGGTGATGGTCGAGCCACCCTCGACCGGCTTGCCGCCCGCGATCAGGTCCTCCCAGCCGGCCCGGATGATCGCGGAGGGGTCGATTCCGCCGTGGCTGTAGAAGCGGCGGTCCTCGATCGCGACGGTCGCGTCCTTCAGGTCCTGCGGGATCTGGCCGCTGCCGATCGGCTGCCGGATCTTGTCGGAGTGGATCACCCCGAGCAGGGAGCCGTCCGCGGCGTAGACCTTGGAGACGGTGCCGTTGGTGATCGGGCGAAGCGACGCGATCGAGGGCGCCGAGTTGTAGACGCTGAGCAGCCAGAGGCCGGATCCGAGCGCGCCCAGCGCAAGCATCGCCCCGATGACGAACAGCGTCACCAGGAACGGGTTCCTCTTCCGGCTCGTGCGCCTGTGCCGCCTGCGGGAGCGGGCGCTCATGACCGCAGAAGGGTACTTAGGGGTACCTCAGGTCGAGCCGAGCAGGCCCCTGTCCCGCAGGACGGATTGCGCGCGCTCACGTAGCTCCGACTCGTGCGCCTCGCGGTCCACGCCCGCGTCGATCGCCGCCTTCACCTGCACCCTGGAGCCCTCGGGCGTGACCTCGACCAGGCGGGCGGAGGTGACCTCGCCCTTCTCGAGCTCCTCCCGGGCCGCCTCGATGTCCGCGTCGGGGGGTAACCAGACGTCCACCGTGACGGGGGCGGCGGGGTTCCCGGCGGAGTGGTTGACGACCACGTCGGTCGCCACCTTCTCGTTCGGCACCACGATCAGGCTGCCGTCGCCGGCGTCCACGCGCGTGTAGGTCAGGGCGATGTCGGTGACGCGCCCGTGGACCTCGTCTCCGATCGAGACCAGGTCGCCGATCCGGATCGGCTGCGTGATCGCGATCAGCACCCCCGAGACCAGGTTCGCGATCACCTGGCGGCCGGCGAAGCCGATGATGATGCCCAGCACCGCCGTGGAGGCGAGGACCCCGGTGGCGAAGCGCTTGATCGAGGTGAACTGGCTGAGCGCCAGGGCGACCCCGATCAGGATGATCACCAGGAAGAGGAGCCGGCGGATCAGGCGCAGCCTCGTGCGGGCTTCGCGGGAGAGCTCCCCGGTCTCCATGCGGATCGTCGCCTTGACCGCCCGGCCGATCAGGAGCCGGTCGACGATGATCGCGATCAGGATCGCCACGACGAGGGTGATCGCCGCCGAGATCTCGTCGCCGTGCTCTTGCCAGAAGCTCTGGTTCGCGGCAGCCAGGAGCATGAGGTTGGGCAGTATTAGCGGGGATGACCCGCGCTGTCTTTCTCGACGCCCTCGGCACCCTGGTCGAGCTCGAGCCGCCCTGGCTCTCCCTGCGGGAGCGCGTCCCGGAGGAGGTGAGCGAGGAGCGCCTCGAGGCCGCCCTGCGCGCCGAGATGGCCTACTACCGCGAGCACGCCCACGAGGGGCGCGACGAGGCTTCGCTGGCGGACCTGCGCGAGCGCTGCGCCCGGATCGTCTCGGATCGCCTCGGCGTCGAGGTCACCGCCGACGAGCTGGTCGAGGCGATCCGCTTCGACCCCTACCCGGACGCCGCCCCGGCGCTCCGCGAGCTTGGCGACCGGGGCCTGCGCCTGGTCTGCGTCTCGAACTGGGACTGCTCCCTCGACTCGGTGCTGGAGCGCTGCGGGCTGCGCGAGCTGCTGGTCGGCGCGGTGAGCTCCGCGGTGGCCGGCGCGCGGAAGCCCGACCCCGCCATCTTCGCGCCGGCGCTCGAGTTGGCCGGCGTCGGCCCGGAACGGGCGCTGCACGTCGGGGACACGCCGGAGGAGGACGTCGAAGGAGCGCGGGCCGCCGGGATCCGGCCGCTGCTGCTCGACCGCGACGGCAACGGCGGCGACATCGCCTCCCTGAGCGAGATCGGTGAGCATCTCACCGATGACTGAGCCCAACTACGCGAGCTTTCGGCGGCGCGCCCTCGCCTCGCTCCTCGACAACGTCGTCTGGATCCTCTTCTACTTCTGGATCTACATCTGGATCGTGGGCGGCGCCTTCCTGGCGAGCGACACGGCGGGGATCGTGGCGGTGCTGGCCTTCTTCTCGCTCTGGTTCAACTACTTCGCGGTCTGCGAATGGCGCTGGGGACAGACGATCGGCAAGAACGCCACCGGGATCGAGGTGAGGTCGGTCGACGGTGCGCGACGCCTCACCTACGGGCAGGCCAGCATCCGCAACCTGCTCCGGCTGGTCGACTTCTTCGTGGTCGGAGAGGTCATGATCGCGACCGATGGGCGAAGGCAGCGACTCGGCGACAAGGCGGCGAAGACCGTCGTCCTCCGGCGGGCCCCGCAGGGCGCCATGACGCCCGTTCGCGGGGGCGCCGAGCCGATCGCGGCCGAGACTCCCCCCGCGGACCCGCAGTCCGCCGAGGGCGGCACCCGCCGGGGGCTCCTGCCGGAGATCGATTGGGGCCCCAGGCAGGCGTTCCTCGGGTTGCTCGCCGCGATCCTGCTGAGCGCCATCCTGCCGGCGATCTTCGTCGCTCCCTTCGACCCGGACCTCTCGGGCACCGGCTCGCTGATCGCCGCCCAGTTCCTGCTCGGTGCGTCGCTGGTGGCGGTCCCGATCGTGGTGGCCACCAGCTGGAAGTGGCGCCGCTGGCGGGACGCCCTTCCGATGCTCGGCTTCAGGCGCTTTCGTGCTTCGGCGATCAAGCTCGCCGCCCTCGCCTGGCTGACGTACTTCATCGCCTCCGCGATCTACTCGGCCGTCATCGTGGAGCCCAAGCAGGAGGACGTCGGCGGCCAGCTCGGCGTCGGCGACGCCAACATTGCCATCGCGGTCACGGCGGTAGTGCTGGTCGCGGTGATCGGGCCGATGTGGGAGGAGCTCTTCTTCCGAGGATTCCTCTTCTCGGGCCTGAGGCAGGGTTGGTCGTTCTGGCCCGCCGCGGTGGTCACCGGCCTCCTGTTCGGCCTCGTCCACGCCCCGGAGGGGATCACCATCGTCGTCCCGCTGGGGATCCTGGGGGGAGCCCTGGCGTGGCTGTATGAGAGGACCGGCTCCCTCTGGCCCTGCATCGGCATCCACTGGTTCAACAACGCGCTCGCCCTCGCCCTGGCGCCACTGCTCGGCAACGGCACGCTGCACGCCGTCCTATGAGTGATCCGGCGGTCAGCGCGCGGGACGTCACCAAGCGGTTTGGCGAGCGCGTGGCGGTGGACGGCATCGACTTCGACGTCGAGCCGGGGATCTGCTTCGGCTTCCTCGGGCCCAACGGCGCGGGCAAGACGACGACGATGAAGATGATCTACGGCCTGGCGACGGTCGATGCCGGCGAGCTCATCGTCCTGGGGATGGACGCGCGCCGGGAGCGGCGGCAGATCAAGAGCCGGCTCGGCGTGGTCCCGCAGGAGACCAACCTCGACGGCGATCTCACGGTGCGCGAGAACCTGCTTCAGCAGGCGAGGTACTTCGGCATCGAGCCGGACGAGGCGGCGGGGAGGGCCGCCGAGCTGCTCGAGTTCTCACTGCTCTCGGACCGCGGCGACGAGCGCATCCACGGACTCTCCGGCGGCATGAAGCGGCGCCTCCTGATCTCACGGGCGCTGATGGGCGACCCGGAGCTGGTGGTGCTCGACGAGCCGACCACCGGGCTCGACCCGCAGGCCCGCCTGGCGGTCTGGCAGGCGCTCGACCGCCTCCGCCGGCGGGGCGTCACGCTGCTGCTCACCACGCACTACATGGAGGAGGCCGAGCGGCTCTGCGACCGGCTGGTGATCATGGACGAGGGGCGGATCGTCTCCGAGGGGCGGCCTGCGGACCTGGTGCGGAGCCACGTCGGCCGGGAGGTGCTGGAGCTCAAGCTCGACGAGGGCTGCGACGCGGAGCGGCTCGTCGGCTCGCTCGACGGCCGCATCCAGGGCCACGACCTCTCCGAGAGAACGCTGATGCTCTACGCCGATGACGCCGAGGCCGTGCTCGAGGAGCTCGACCACGAGGTCTTCCCGACCGAGTCGGCCCTGGTGCGCCGCGCCACGCTCGAGGACGTCTTCCTGAGGCTGACCGGAAGGTCGCTGAGGGAGTGATGGCGATGCTCGAGGAGCGCGGCTACGCGGGGATCGGTCCCCGCGTGCCGCTGCGGGAGATGGTGCCGGTGCCGAGGCTCGCCGGGGCCGTCTGGCTTCGCAACGCCAGGGTCTTCTCGAAGCTCTGGCGCGGCGCGCTCCTGCCCACCTTCCTCGACCCCTTCCTCTACCTCCTGGCGCTGGGCTTCGGACTCGGCACCTACGTCGCCCACGTCAACGGCATTCCCTACAAGGAGTTCATCGCCCCCGGCCTGATCGCCTCGGCGGCGATGTGGTCCTCCGCCTTCGAGACGACCTACAACGTCTACTTCCGGATGAACGAGCTGCGGCTGTACGACAACGTGCTCTCGACGCCGGTCGAGGTCCAGGACGTGGTCGCCGGGGACCTGGCGTGGAGCGCCACCCGCGCCACGATCTACGGGATCGTCGTCCTGGCGGTGATCGCGGTCTTCGGCCTCGTCTCCTCCTGGTGGGCGCTGCTGATCCCGCCCTTCGTCGTGCTCGGCGCGATCTGCTTCTCGGTGATCGGCTACACGTTCACCACGCTGATCCCGAAGATCGACCTGTACTCCTACTTCTTCACGCTGGGGATCACGCCGATGTTCCTGTTCTCCGGGCTCTTCTTCCCTTTCAGCAGGCTGCCCGACTGGGTGCACGTGGTCGCCTGGTTCATGCCGCTCTACCACCTCGTCGAGATCACCCGCGGCCTCGCGACGGGCCCCGAGTTCTGGTCCGTCGTCGGCAACGCCGCCTGGCTGGCGGTGCTCAGCGCCCTGCTCTTTTCGATCCCCGTGCGCGCCCTGCGCAGGAAGCTCGTCGCGTGAAGTCCACGCGACCGCCCGATGCTGCACAATGCCGCGACGTGAATCGCCGGGGAGGACTCTTCATCGCACTGGTGGCTGCCGTCGGCGCGCTGACGCTCCCGGCCGTCTCGGCGAGCGCCGCGACGGGCCCGCCGACCCTCCAGCTGAACGGGCCGAAGAAGCCCGCGCTGCTCGACAAGGTGAACGCCGTCGGGCAGCTGCCCGGGGCGCTCCCGGGCGAGACGGTGACGGTGACCGTCGAGGCCAGCGGCAAGACGGTGGAGAAGAAGCAGATCAACCTGGCCGCCGACGGCAAGTACTCGTTCCCGTTCGTCGTCAACGCCTGCTGCAAGTACGCGGTGACCACCACCAGCGGATCGAAGAGCTCCGGAGCGGAGCGCTTCACGGTCAGGCTCCCGAAGCACCTCGGGAAGGGCCGCGTGACCCGGCTCTACAACCAGAAGCTGGTGAGCGAGGGGTATTACGTCGGCCGGAACCTGTCGAATCGCTTCACGCTCGGCTCCCGACTCGCCACCCTCGCCTTCCGCAAGGTCAACAACATGGCGAGGAACTACAGCTACAAGCCCTCGATCTTCCGCAAGCTGCTGATGGGCAGGGGCGGCTTCAAGCCCCGCTACCACTCCGGCCATCACGTCGAGGTGGACATCTCCAGGCAGGTGATGGCGCTGGTGAACGGCGACAACGTGGTGTCGACGTTCCACGTCTCCACCGGCAAGCCGTCGACCCCGACCGTGCGCGGGACCTACCACTTCTACCGCAAGGACGCGGGCTACAACTCGGAGGGGATGTACTACTCGGTCTACTTCATCCGGGGCTATGCCACCCACGGGTACCACTCGGTGCCGATGCACGAGGCCGCGAGCCATGGCTGCGTCCGCAACCCGATCCCCTTCTCGGTCTACATCTATAACTGGATCCATCTCGGCGATTCGATCCACGTCTACCTGTAGTCCGCTGCAAAGCGTCGCGCTGTTGTGAGGGTGTTTCTCGCGGGCGCGACCGGGGTGATCGGCCGCCCGCTGGTCCGGCGGCTGCTCGAGGCAGGCCACGAGGTCGTCGGCACGACGCGGTCCCCCGAGCGGGCCAAGGGGCTGCGCGAGGCTGGGGCGAACGCGGTGGTGCTCGATGCCCGGGATACGGACACGCTCCGGGTGGCCGTGATCGAGGCGGGACCGGAGATCGTCATCAATCAACTCACGAACCTCCCGATCAAGATGAACTTCCGCAAGCCCGCGGAGACCTTCGGGCCGACAAATGAGCTCCGCGGGATCGTCGGCCCGGCGCTCGCGGGTGCCGCTGCGGAATCCGGCGCTCGACGTCTGATCTCGCAGAGCGTCTGCTTCTACTACGCGTCCACCGGCAAGCGCGCGCACATCGAAGAGGATCCGATCGTGGAGCTGCCGCCCGAGAATCCGGCGTCGGCGGGAGTGGTCGCGGCGGCGGCGCTCGAGCAGTCGACGCTCGAGACGCCCGGCCTCGAGGGGGTCGTGCTGCGCTACGGCTATTTCTACGGGCCCGAGATCGAGTTCGTGCCGTCGGGGTTCACCCGGGAAGAGGTGCGTCGCCGCCGCTACCCGATCCTGGGCGACGGCACCGGGATCTTCTCACTGGTCCACGTCGACGACGCCGCCTCCGCGACGCTCGCGGCGCTCGATCACGGCAGCGGCGTCTACAACGTCTGCGACGACGAGCCCGCAGCTCAGGCGGACTGGCTGCCGGCATACGCGGAGGCGATCGGGGCGAAGCCGCCGCGGCGAATCCCGATCTGGCTCGCAAGTCTTCTGGCTCCGAAGCAGGCGGTCCGCATGGCCACCCGGCTCGAGGGCGCCTCGAACGAGAAGGCCAAGCGCGAGCTCGGCTGGCAGCCGCGATACCCGAGCTGGCGCCAGGGCTTTCGGGAGGCACTGGCATGAGCGCCCGCGAGACGCTGCTCGCCGAGCTGCGGGAGCACGCGCTGGTGATCGGCGAGGTGACGCTCTCCAGCGGCAGGACGGCCCAGTACTACGTCGATGCCAAGCGGGCGCTGCTGCGACCCCCCGCCTATCGGGCCGTCGGCGAGTTGATCGCGAGCGAGGCGGCCGAGCGCGGCGCCTCGGCGGTGGGGGGGATGACGATGGGGGCGGACCCACTCGCCTGCGCCGCGATCGGCTCGCAGGCCGGCGACGGCCTGCTGGCCTTCTTCGTCCGAAAGGAGCGCAAGGAGCACGGACTGCAGCGCTGGATCGAGGGCCCGGAGCTCCCGGCCGGCACCCGCTGCCTGGTGGTGGAGGACGTGGTGACGACGGGCGGATCGACGGTGCGGGCGATCGAGCGGATCAAGGAGGAGGGGCTGGAGGTCGTCGGCGTCACCGCGGTGCTCGACCGGCTGGCGCGCGGCGCGGAGGCGATCGAGGAGGCGGCGGGGGCGCCCTACCGCCCGCTGCTCACGATCGACGATCTCTACCCGGACCGCCCGGACAAGACCTGACCACCTGCCGTGCGCGCCCCCGACCTGAGTCGAAGGGAGGTCATCGTCGCCGCGATCGGGGGGACGCTGCTGGCGATCGTGATGACCTGGCCGCTGCTGATCCACCTCGGCGACGTCGTCCCGCGCGACATCGGCGACCCGCTGGCCGAGGCCTGGCAGCCCGCGTGGGGCGGCTATGCGCTCCTTCACCAGCCGGAGCACTACTTCGACGCCAATCGCTTCTGGCCGCTGGTGGACTCGCTCGCCTTCGGCGACGCGCTGATCGGCTACGCGCCCGCCGGGATCATCGGCCGCGGGCCGCACGCGGCGATGGTGCGCTATGACCTCCTCTTCATCTTCGCCTACGCGCTGGCGTTCTTCGGCGCCTATCTGCTCGCGCGGGAGCTGGGGCTGAGCCGGGCGGGCGCAGTGATCGCGGGAGCGGCCTTCGCCTTCGCGCCCTACCGCCTCGAGCAGGACGGGCACCTCCAGGTGATCTCGAGCGGCGGGATCCCACTCTCGATCGCGTTCGCGATCCGCGGCATCCGCCTGCGCCGGCCCTGGTGGCTCTTCTGGGCGTGGGTGCTCGCCGTCTGGCAGGTGTCGATCGGCTGGGTCCTCGGCCTGCCGTTCGCCTACGGGATCGCCGGGGCGGTCGCGGTCGCGATCGTCGCGTGGCTCGTGCGCGGGCGGCCGGCGGTCCCCCGCAACATGCTCATCGCCGGCGCCGCGGGGGCCGTCGTCTTCGTCGGGGTCTCCTACTGGATCGCCCACCACTACCTCTACATCGCGGACAACTTCCCGGCCTCGAAGCGCAGCCCTCACGAGGTCGCTGCGTTCTCCGGCCCACTCAAGGTGTTCCTGACGGCGCCGGAGGAGAACTGGGTCTGGGGCGCGGCGACCGCCGGCTTCCGCAACAGCCTGACGACCCTCCAGGAGAAGACGCTCTTTCCCGGCCTGGTGATCGTCGTGCTCGCCGTGGCGGGCATGTTCTCGGCCAGCCTGAGCAAGCGAACCAGGATCTGGCTGGGGGCCGGCGCCGTCGCGTTGTTCGTGCTTCAGCTCGGCTTCCGGGAGGAGGGTGGCCTGCTCTGGCCCTACCGCGTTCTCTACGACGTGCTCCCGGGTTGGGACGCCATCCGCACCCCGGGGCGGATCGCGACCTTCTCGTCGCTGGTGCTGGCGCTGCTCGCGGCGGCCGGTGGGGAGGCGGCGATCCGCGCGGTGCGGCGCACCCGGCTCCCGGCCTGGTCGGGGGCCGCCGTCACCGCGATTCTCGCGCTGGTGATCGTCACCGAGGGCCGCAGCCTGCCCTTCGACCCATTCGACAACCAGGCGATGCCCGACGTGCCGCCGGCCCAGGCATCGACCGACGAGATCCCGACCCCGCAGCTGCACCTGCCCGCGCTGACCGCAAAGGAGAACCGCGCCTTTCAGCTCGCCTCGACTGACGGCTTCCCCGCCATGGTCAACGGCCGGTCCAGCACCAACCCCGCCGTGGTGCTCGACCTCGTCAAGCACATGGCGAGCTTCCCCGACGCCGCGACCGTCCGGGAGCTGCGGAACTACGGCGTCCGGACCGTCATCCTGCACCTCGGCCTGACCAGGGGGACGCCGCAGCAGACCGCGGCCCGGAAGTCGATAGTCGGCCTGCCGCTGAGCGCCTGCAAGCTGCCCGGCTTGATCGTCTACGAGATCGGTTCGTCGAGCGCCAGCCCCGGACCGAGCGCCCGGTCCGGCGCCGGCGCGGGGGCCTGCGACTTCGGCTGAGTGCGGGCCTGCCGGATCTGCAGGGCGGTGAGGGTGAGCAGGGAGAGCAGGGCGCCCGCGGCCACCAGCCAGAGGACGGACTGGTTGCCGCGGTTCAGCGGGCTGATCTCGTAGTTCGCCAGCACCGGCGCGAGCGCGGAGATGAACGCCCAGGCGACCACCGCCGGAACGGCGAAGCGGTAGTCGGCGAACAGCGTGCCGGGGGTGGCCCGCACGGCGAGGATGACCGCGACCAGCAGCGCCGCGAGGAACGGCGCCAGGGCGAGCCAGGCGTTGGTGACCCCGAAGGCGGTCAGGACCGTGTGCTCGAGCCGTCCCTGCACGAGCCAGTCTGCCCAGGTGCCCATGCCCTGCTTGCCTATCAGCGGGTAGGTGAGCGTGCCGACGATCATGAAGAGGGCCGAGGGAATCGCCAGGCCGAGGGTGAGCGCGGGCAGTCGCCTGTAGGCGTACGCGAGGCCGACGGCGACGAAGGGCAGAGCCGGGATCAGGAACCGGGGGCCCGGCGTGCCGCCGCCGTAGGGCAGCCAGTAGCCCGAGTTGTAGATGAAGTAGACGGCCGCGATCGCGAGGATCGTGTTGGCCTCCGCGCGGTGGCGGCGCCGCATCATGAACACGCCGATCACCGCCATGACGATGATCGGGGTCATCGCGATCAGCCCACGGCCGGCGAAGAGCAGGTCGAACGCCGAGTCGAATCGCGGCATCGTGATGCCGAAGAAGCCGTCGCTGTTCAGGCCGAGCACGTCGTGGCCGCTTCGACCCGGGAAGGCGACCGCGTCGCTGTAGGCGAGCGTCAGCGGGTTGCCGAAGGCCCAGGTGTTGAAGGCGAGCATCGGCGACGCGCCGAGGACGGCGCCCGCGGCATAGGCACCTGCCCGACGCAGTCGGTCCGACCTTTGAGCCAGGGCGTAGAAGATCAGCACGACACCGACCAGGCCGGTCTGGAACTCGAAGGTGACGGCGAGGCCGGCCAGCAATCCGGCCGCGAAGACGCTCCAGCGGTGCATCGGGCCGTCGCGCTCCTTCATCAGCACGCAGAACGCCGCGAACGCGAACGCCGCCGAGACCACGTGCGAGAAGAACTCGGCCGAGAAGGTCATGACAATTGTCGCCAGGCCGAGGGTGATCGCCGCCGCGGTGCCGTAGCCGGGCACGAAGCGGTCGGCCGCCCAGCGCACCGCAAGCAGCATCAGCACCCCGGGGATCACCGCGGCGATCAGCGTCAGCATCCAGACGATCGGCGTCTCTTCCTCAACCCGCGCCTGGACCCGGAGCCCGCGCTGGACGTCGTAGCCCATGTTCTCGAGCGGCACGACGCTGTCGGGATGCCACTTGGGATGGGCGGTCCGCCGCTCGTTGGCGACGGCGGCGCGGGCGAGCTTGTCGCCATCCAGCGCCTCGATCGCCATGTAGGGCAGCGTGACGAGCGCCGCCGTCCCGGGCCCCTTCACCGAGTAGAAGTGCCCGTCGACCCACGCCTTGTCATTGGTCTCCCAGTGCCAGGGATCGATCTGGGCCTGGCCGTCGGCAAACGCGCGGACCTGGCCGAAGTGCCCGAGCTGCGCCCAGCCGAGCTGGTGGATGATGATCGCCCAGGCGAAGCCCAGCGTGACGATGGCGGCCACGCCCGGTGTCTTCATTGATGCGAGGGTCCTCCGCAAGGAGGAACCCGTTTTCTGAGGAGCTCCTCGCAGGCGCCTCATGAGGGCGGCGATTGTAGGCGGCAGAGCGCCATCGTCCAGGGGAGCGGGCTGCGCAGCTCGACTACCTCGAAGCGCTCGCCCAGAAACCGCTTGAACCCGCCCTTCGACCAGTGGCTGAGGTGCCCGGGCGTGTTGCCGAGCCGGCTCACGTAGGAGAGGCGCGCCAGGTTGAGCGCTCGCCAGAGCGGCTCGCGCGGGACGCTCGCGATCAGCCAGGGCCTGGCGAGCCCGGACAGCACGTTCAGGCCGTGCGAGGGGTCCTCGAGATGCTCGAGCACCTCGCAGCAGAGCACCAGCTCGGCCGAGTGCCTGTCGGGATCGAGCCGCTCCACCGGGGTGGCCTCGAAGTCGATCTCCACCCCGGCCGCGGCCGCTCTCTCGCGCGCCTCCTCGAGCACCTGCGGGAACGCGTCGGTGCCGCGCACCCTGAGGCCGCGGCGGGCCAGGCGGATCGACACCTCGCCCTCGCCGCAGCCGACCTCGTGGGCCTGATTGGCTCCGGTTCGCTCGACCAGCTCGTCGAGCTCCGACAGGAAGCCGGCGATCAGCCGCCGCTCGATCGGGTTGGTCGAGCGGTACTTGTCGTAGACGTTCCCGCCGCGTTCGGCGGTACCCACAGTCACCGCGGAACGGGCGTCTCGATCGTCTCCACGTTGAGCGGGCGGTCGAGAGCGAGCCGCTCGTAGTGGGCCGGCGGGACCCCGGCCTCGAGCTCGAGCCGCCTGACCCGCTCGTAGACGCGCTGGGCGATCGCCCGCTGACCCGCCAGTGAGTCGCCGATGATTCCCAGAGCGAACATCTGCACCGCGGCCAGCATCAGCACCCCGCCGAGGATCAGGGACTGGATGTGGCCGCTGCGGTCGCCGTTCAGGATCCAGTCGACAAGGAAGGGAGACCAGGCGGCCAGCGCGAGCACCCCGAAGACGAGGGCGAGGATCATGAACACGCGCAGCGGCTCGTACAGGGTGTAGGCACGGAAGATCGCGAAGGCGTTGCGCCGGACGTAGGCCGAGGTCGAGCCGGACAGCCGCGACTCCCGATCGGTCGGGTTGGTGGAGATCGGGACGTCCTCGAGGGCGACCGACATCTTGCCCGCCTGGATCAGGCTCTCGAGCGTGTACGTGTAGCGGGAGACCACGATC
>DATBHQ010000107.1:0-2894 GCA_036557385.1 Solirubrobacterales bacterium
CCGATGATGCAGCTGGTCATCAGGGAGATCACCGGCTCGGGGCGATCGGCCGCTCGCCAGGCGTCCCTGACGAGGGGGACAGCCTGGGAGCACTCCTCGGCGGTCATCATCACCAGGTTGTACTCATCGGCCCAGCGCGCCGCCAGCCGCAGGCTGCGAGGCCTGGCGCGCCCGCCCACGATCAGGTTGGGCTCCGACAGCGGCTTGGGCAATGCGTTGCCCCGGAGCCGGTAGTGCTTGCCCGAGAAGTCCAGCGCGTCCTCGTCCCACTGGCGCCGGACGATCTCGATCTGCTCCTCGAGCAGCTCGAAGCGCTCGCCCAGCGGGGGGAAGGGGAAGCCGTAGGCGGCGTGCTCGGCGTCCAGCCAGCCCGTTCCCATCCCCAGCTCGATCCGGCCGCCGCCCGAGATGTGGTCCGCGGTGACCACGTTCTTCGCCAGCACGGACGGGTGCCTGAAGGTGGCGGGCGAGACCATCGTTCCGAGCTTCAGGTCGGTGGTGGCCGCGGCGAGCCCGGCGATCACCGCCCAGGCGTCGAGTGACCCGCGGTCGGTCTTGCCCATCACCGAGAGATAGTGATCGGAGCGGAAGAGAGCGTCGATCGGGCTCTCCTCGCAGGCCTTTGCGAGCCCGAGCCACTCCTCCCAGGCGACGGACTCCTGCCCCTCGATCATCAGGCAGACGCGCATCAGTCCCCCACCACCCTGGCGTCCGTGATCACCTGGATCTTGCCGCCCCGGCGGAAGTGCACGTCCACCGTCTCATTCTTGCCGTAGCTGCCGAAGAGGCCCATGAACATCGCCAGCCAGCGGACGCCGCTCACCTTCTCCTTGACCAGCGGCCGCGCGAAGAGGATGTCGCGGCCATGGAGGCTGTAGTCCGTGCCCTCCCTCTGCTCGGTGCCGTTGATGAACACCTGGATCGGCCGCTCCGCCCCGTTCGGCAGGCGCACCCGTCGACCGACCTCGACGCTCTCCGCCATCGCCGCCAGATTAGCCGCGCGCCGCAATGCGGCTCAGCGGCAGTAAGCGATCCCCTGGAGCGACGCCGGCGCGCCGGTGTCGAGGTCGTAGGCGGAGGTCGTCCAGCCGCCACCGCTCCCGATCGACTCGGTCGCCAGCTCCGCGGCCCCGCCGAGCGTGACCGGGCTGTTGTCGAAGCCCCCGCTGATCACGGGCCGCTTGGCGGGGCAGGGGGGCGTGGCGGCGGAGCCGGTGGCGTCGGGATCCACCGATCCCGACCCCGAGAGGGCGAGGGGCGCGGAGGTGTTCGCGCAGTAGGCGTAGCTCGTCAGCGTCATCGGCGTCGACCCGGAGGTGGTCTCGCCGGCGGTCCAGGCCCGCGCGGAGCTGGCGTGATCCGCCCAGACGAGCGGGAACTTCAGGCCCATCGACAGGATCGGCGCCGGGTCGACGCTGTATCCGCCGCTGATCGCGTTGAGGCCCTCCGGACAGGAGGCCGTGGCGCTGCTCCGCTCGCCGGTGTCCGCGGCCTGGCCGGCGGAGGAGACCTCGGAGACGATCAGCTTCCTGTGCTTGTGCCCGCGGTGCTTCCCGCGCCTCTCGGCCTCGCTTGCCCTCTTGCCCCTCTTCCTCTTCGGCTTCCTCACCTTGCCCAGCTTCGGCGACTGACAGTAGGCGGCGACCGTCACCGAGATCGCGTTGCCCTTGGCGCCCGCGTCCTCCCGCACCGCGCCGATCTGCCAGGAGGTCGGCGAGTTGCGCCGCGACGCGTAGACGACGTAGAGGTCCGTCGGGCTCCCCTCCTCGCGCCCGATCTCACCGGAGAAGCCCCCGCCGAGAGCGACCGTTCCCGGCGGGCAGACCGCGGTTGGCGTGACGAGTTGCCCGTCGGCCGAGGTGGTGGCCCTGGAGGTCGCGGTGATCACGGCCGGGAGCTTGACCCCCTTCTTCCTCTTCGCCTTCGCCGCGGTCCCGGCGGGCAGCACGAGGAGCGCCACCAGCGCGATCGCCCCCAAAGCCGCCCTCGCTCCCCGCCGATCCATCCGGCCGAACCTATCCGATGCGGCCTGAGCGGTGGAGCTCAGCGGGCCAGGGCGTCCCGCAGGCGCTCGAACGCGTCTTCCAGCGAGCCCGCGTCGATCCGCTCCTTCCGCACGGCGCCGGTGTAGGCGATCGCCTTGCCGTCGCCCATCACGTCGATGCCTCCCTCGGGCGAGCGAAGCAGGCCGGGGCCGGAGATCTCGATCCGCGCCTGGACCTGCTCCCCCGGCGTGAACTCCCGCAGCATGCTCACATGCGGCAGCCGGCCCTCACGCTGGACCTCCGCGACGCGCAGCCGGGCGTCGGCGATCGCCTCGTCGAGGGAGTCGAATTTCTCCCTCCGGACCCGACTCCCATGTCGGATAGTGACCTTCCAACTCACCCGCGGGCAAGCCTACGTATCTGGCGCGGGTGGCGCCGTAGGTGGGGCCCAAGCATGCGCGCCCTCGCGCATGCTTGGGACGGTCCCTGCGGCGACAGGACCCGCGCCCCGATACCTAGGCGCCGCGCCGCGGGCGCTTCGGGCGCTTCGCCGGCGGCCCGGTGATCTTCTCGGGCCCCTCCCGCTTCTCGGGCGGCGTGTAGTCGACGTCCCGCCGGCCGGTGTAGATCTGGCGCGGCCGCGCGATCTTCAGGTCCGGGTCCTCGTTCTGCTCCATCCACTGCGCGATCCAGCCCGCGGTCCGCGGGATCGCGAAGATCACCGTGAACATGTCGTTCGGCACGCCGATCGCCTCGTAGATCAGGCCGGAGTAGAAGTCGACGTTCGGGTAGAGCTTGCGCGAGGTGAAGTACTCGTCGTCGAGCGCGCGCTTCTCCAGTTCGGTGGCGATGTCGAGCAGCGGGTTGTCACCGGTCGCCTCCAGCACCTCCTCGACGTGCTTCTTGATG
>DATBHQ010000108.1:0-9092 GCA_036557385.1 Solirubrobacterales bacterium
GCGGAGCCGCTCCAGGCGTCCCCTGGCGGGGCCGGCGTCATGGATCACACCCAGGACTACGTTCTCCAGCCCGAGGGAGATCGACTCGGGCAGCTCGCTGCGGAGCTCGGCGCTGTCGACGTTGCCGTGGACGGCGGCCACTGGCCCCAACGCACGCAGGTCGGCGAGCACGGAGGAATGGCTGAAGTCGCCGGCGTGGACGATCAGGTCTGCTGCGCGAAGGGCGTCGAGACACCGGTCAGGGATGCGGCGCTCACCGCGGGGCAGGTGAGTGTCGGCGATCAGCGCGAGCCGAAGACTCAATCAGTCTTCGTCGCGCCGCTCGGAGCGCTCACGCTTGGCGAGCATGCGCTCGAGATAGGCGGACTTGTCGGCGCGGCGGAGGTGCTGTTGCGCCTCATCCGGGGTGACCGAGGTGTCGATCGCCTGATGCTCCTCCGTGACCCGCTCCTGCTGCGCCTGACGCAGCTCCTCGGTCGTCGGTTCGCGCTTGGGCATGACCGCAGACTACTCCGCCTAGAAAGGACTTTTGGCGCGTCCTTCCCGGCCCTTGGCACCGCTCTTCTGGACCGCGCGCTCGCTCTTCGAGAAGGGCTTGCGGAGCCAGTCGCCGAGCTTGCCCGGGGCCTTGCCGCCCGCCCGGCCACCGAGCTCGAGCGGCTTCTCGCCGGCCCGCTGGAAGTACCGCGAGAGCCGCGGAGCGAGAAAGGCCAGGACCAGCAGGACGAGACAGAAGACGATGATCGCTGCGATCAGCATTGTGGTCCCGCGTCTCCCCCGGGACGCGACTTCCTAATCGCCGCGAAGCAAGCTCACGTTGAACTGGGTCGTGCCCAGCGCTCCCATCAGGCGCAGCCAGAGCCCCACGTAGGCCTCGGGGCCCCGGGCCGTGGTGATGTCGCCGAGATCGATCACGCGATCCTCCGGCCAGCCGAACTCCCCGAGCAGCTCGACCGCCTGCCGCTTGGCCTCCTGATCGTCCCCCGAGACGAAGATGATGTGGTCGCCGGGGACGCGCGCCGGATCCACCATCACGTCGGCATTGACCGTGTTCAGCGACTTCACCACGCGCGCCTCGGGAAGGGCACGCTGGATCTGCTCGGCGACGCAGTCCCGGTCCGTGGCCATGATCACCGGAGGAGGGCCGCCCGAGAAATCGAGGGCGTTCGCGACGTCGATCAAGAGCTTGCCCGTCAGCCCCTCCCGGGCCGAGGTGACCGCGTCCACCGAGTGCTCGCCCGCCGTGCAGTTGAAGGCGATCTCTCCGAAGGAGGCGGCGTCCGCGAAGTCACCTGAACTGGCGCGCTCGCCGGCCGACTCCGCCCACTGCGCCGCCTTCTCATTGTTCGCCTTCCTCGAGCCCATGCGAACCTCGTGGCCGAGCTCGATCAGCCTCGTGGCGATCGTGGTGCCGACCGTCCCCGTTCCGAGCACACCGATCTTCATCTGAGCCAAGCTAGAGGTTCAACCGAGGTCGAAGTCAAGGGACTTGATCTTTCTCCGCGGGTATACGAACATATGTTCGATGCCCGTGGCAAGTGTCCTCCTCCCCCGCTTCCGGCTGATCGCCGCGGTCGGCGAGGAGCAGCGGGAGGTGCTGGACCGGCCGGCAGCCCTCGCCCCCGAGCCCGGTGCGGCGCAGCTGATCGGCGAGGTCTCGGAGCCCGCGGAGAGGTTCGGCCTGCGAGCGGGAATGAGGATGGGAGAGGCGCTCTCGCGGTGCCCCGAGCTGGCCCTGATCCCGCAGGATCCGCAGCGGGCGGAGGGCTCCTGGGAGGAGGCGCTGCGGCGGTTGGAGGGGATCGGCGCCGAGGTCGAGTCGGAGCGCGCGGGTGAGGCGTTCTTCGAGGCCGGTGGCCTGGAGGGGCTGCTCGGAGGGCTGGAGGGAGTGCTGAAGCGCGTCCGTCGCGAGCTGGGAGAGGTCCGGATCGGGGCCGGCCCGGGCCGCTTCTGCGCCTACGTCGCGGTAGTGCGAGGGTGCTCCGCAGCCGAAGGCGAGGAGCAACCCGTTTCACGTTGTGCCGTGGTCACCGGCCGGGCGGCGGAGTTCCTCGAGCCGATGCCGGTCTCGCTTCTCTGCGGACGTCTCGGAGACGAGGAAGCGGACGACCTCCCAAACGAGCTCGAGCGGCTCGGGATCTCCACCCTCGGGCGGCTCGCTGGGCTGCCGCGCGACGCGGTCGCGGATCGCTTCGGTCGTCTCGGGCTGCATGCCCTGAAGCTGGCCCGCGGTGAGGACGAGCCGCTGCGTCCGCGACCGGTGCGGGAGGCGATCGCTGTCGAGCTGGAGCTGCCCGAGGCCGTCTCCGGGCAGCAGCTCGAACGGGCGCTGGAGCTGCTGATCTCGCGGCTGCTCGCGCACGAGGAGCGGCGCGGTAGGACGCTGCGGGCGCTGCGGCTCTCCGCTCGCCTCGCCGCTGGCGGCGGCTGGCGGCGCCAGGTCGCGCTGCGAAGCGCCAGCGCCGATCGCGCTCGCCTGGCCGACGCCCTCCTCCCCCACCTCTTCCTCCTCCCCGCCCCGGCCGCGACGCTGCGGCTCGAGGCGGTGGCGCTCGGCCCGGAGACGGGCGATCAGCTGACCCTCTCCAGCCCCGAGGAAGAGCGGCGCCGGCGGATCTCGGAGGCGGTGTGTCAGACCCGCTCGGCGGCGGGCGGCGACGCCGTGCTGCGGGTGCTCGAGGTGGATCCGGAGTCGCGGGTGCCGGAACGGCGACATGTACTCATGCCATATCCGGAGGAGGCATGAGACGGCTTCGCCATGAAACGGGTCGCGCTGACGCGCGCCCTCGCATCAAATGAGGCCCGGCCGGGTGAACAAGCCCTGGCCGGTGCCAGTCCAGACCGGACCCGATGGGAGGCCGCAGGCGGTCGGCCGGCTGGCGGTGGAGTCGGTGAGGGAGGAGTGGCTGGTCGAGGACGGCTGGTGGACGCAGAAACCCCTGCAAAGACGCTACTTCGAGCTGGTGCTTTCCGACGGCAGCGACGTCGTCGTCTTCTCTGAACCGGATGGTCGCTGGTTCAGGCAGCGGGACTGATGTGAGCTACGTCGAGCTGCACTGCCACTCCGCCTACTCCTTCCTGGACGGCGCCTCGGACCCGGCGGAGCTCGCCGCAACCGCGGCCGCTCTCGGCCACGACGCTCTGGCGCTGACCGACCACGACAACGTCTGCGGGGCGATGGAGTTCGCTCACGCCTGCAAGGGCGTCGGCGTCCGCCCCATCATCGGCTGCGAGCTGACCGTCGAGGTGCCCCGGAGGCTGCCTCGCCCGGTCCACGTCACCCTGCTGGTCGAGAACGCGAGGGGCTGGGCGAGCCTCTGCAGGCTGATCACCGGGGCGCACGACGGGACCAGAGAGGGCAAGGGGATGCGGGAGCCGCTCCCTCCCACCCTTCCGATCGACGAGCTCGAGCGGCACACCGCGGGGCTGGTCTGCCTCTCCGGCTGCGCCCGCGACGGCGCGGTGGCCGGGACCTGGGAGCGGGGCGATCCGGCGAGCGCGATCAATCTCGCCGAACGGCTGCTGCGGGCCTTCGGCCCTGACCACTTCCGGATCGAGCTGCAGCGGCCGCTCTGGCGCCACGACCGCTCGCGGAACCGCTGGCTCGCCTCGCTGGCCGAGCGGCTCGGGGTCCCGGCGGTGGCGACGGGCGACGTACATGCCCACGAGCGCTCGCGAAGCCCGCTCCAGGATGCGTTCGTGGCGGTGCGGCTGGGGGCGACGCTGGATGAGTCGGAGGGGTTGCGACGGGGCAACTCGGCCACCGCCCTGATCTCGGCGGAGCAGGCGGCGGCGCGGTTCCGCGACCACCCCGGTGCGGTGGCGGAGACCGAGCGGCTGGCTGAGCGGCTGCGCTTCGACCTCACCCGCGAGCTGGGCTACAGCTACCCCGGCGCGGAGGACGGGAGCGCGGACCGCCGGCTGGCGGAGCTCTGCCGGGTGCGGCTGGTCCATCGCTACGAGGGGACTTCGCACCGGGCGGAGGCGGAACGGCGGCTGGAGGAGGAGCTGGGGCTGATCCAGGAGCTGCGCCTCTCGGGGTTCTTTCTCCTTCACCAGGACATGCTCGAGCTGGCGCGAGAGGTGGCCGTGGAGGTGCGGGGACCGGACTCGGCCAGACGGCTGCTGCCCCCCGGCCGGGGCCGGGGCTCGAGCGTCAGCTCGCTGGTCTGCTACCTGACGGGCCTCTCCCACATCGATCCGGTGAAGAACGACCTCTTCCTGGGGCGGTTCTTGAACGAGGAGCTGACCGAGGTCCCGGACATCGACCTCGACTTCCCCCGTGACATCCGGGAGAAGCTGATCCCGAGGGTGCACGAGCGCTACGGGCCGGAGCGCTCGGCGCTGGTGGCGTCCTTCGCCACCTACCGGGCCCGAGGGGCGATCCGCGATCTCGGCAAGGCGCTCGGGCTGCCGCCCGGCGAGGTCGAGCGGTTCGCGCGCGCGGTCGACGTCTACGAGGCGAGCCGAGACGCCTGGGCACGGATGGAGGAGACGCTGGGGAAGCTGCGAGCTCGCTCCCCCCGCTGGCGAGCGCTGGCGGAGCTGCTGCCGGAGATCGCGGGGCTGCCGCGGCACATGTCGCAGCACCCGGGCGGGATGGTGATCTCGACCACGCCGCTGATCGAGCTCTGCCCGGTGCAGCCGGCGGCGATGGAGGGACGGCAGATCGTGCAGTGGGACAAGGACTCGTGCGCGGACGCCGGCTTCCTGAAGATCGACCTGCTGGGGTTGGGGATGCTCTCGGCGGTCGAGCGGTGCGTGGACGAGATCGCGCGGACTCGCGGACAGCGGATCGATCTCTCGCGGACTCCCCTGGATGACGAGCAGGTGTGGAGCGCGATCCAGCGGGCGGAGACGACCGGCGTCTTCCAGATTGAAAGTAGAGCGCAGATGCAGATGCTCCCCCGCACCCTGCCGCGGGACCTCGACGACCTGACGGTGCAGGTGGCGCTGGTGCGGCCGGGGCCGATCCAGGGCGGCGCGGTCCATCCCTACATCGAGCGGCGCAAGCGGCTGCGGGAGGACCCGGGCTACGAGATTCCCTACGAGCACCCGTCGCTCGAGCCGGCGCTGCGGGACACGCTCGGCGCGATCGTCTTCCAGGACCAGGTGCTGGAGGTGGCGATGGCGCTCGCCGGGTTCTCGGTCGGCGAGGCCGAGGGACTGCGGCGGGCGATGAGCCGGAAGCGCTCGGAGACCGCGATGCTGCGCTACCGGGAGCGGTTCATCGAGGGCGCGGTCGGCCAGGGCGTCTCGCGGGAGGTGGCGGAGCGCGTCTTCGGGCAGATCGAGGGGTTCTCGGGCTTCGGCTTCCCCAAGGCGCATTCTGCGGCGTTCGGTCTGCTCGCCTACCAGTCGATGTGGCTGCGGGTGCACTACGGGCCGGAACTGCTCTGCGCGCTGCTCAACGAGCAGCCGATGGGCTTCTATCCGCCCGACGCGCTGGTGCACGAGGCCCAGCGGCGGGGGGTCGAGATCCTGCCTCCGGATGTGAACGTGAGCGAGGCCGACTGCCGGGTGGAGACCATCGGGGCGACGGCCGGGTCCTCGGGAAACCCGCCGGTGCGGATCGGGCTCGGGTACGTGGCCGAGCTGACCGGGGACGATGCCGAGGCGGTGGTCGCCGAGCGGCGGCGGGGCGGGCCCTACCTGAGCGTCTCGGACCTGGCCGGGCGGTCGGGCGCTGGAGCTGCATCGCTGCAGCGCCTGGCCTGGGCGGGCGCGTGCGACTCGCTGATCGAAGCGGATGCGGTGCCCGTCGACCCCGACCGGGACCTGAGGCGCCCCGCGCTCTGGGAGGCGGGCGGCGTGGCCCACGCCAGCCGCACGGACGAGGGGGCGCAGCTCGCGCTGCCGCTTGACGGGTCCCCCGCCCCACCGCTGCCGACGCTCGGGCCGTGGGACCGCATCGTGGCGGACTACCGGACCACCGGGATGACGCTCGGCAAGCACCCGATGGAGCTCCTGCGCCGGGGACTTCCCGCCGAGGTTCTTTCGAGTGAGGACATCGCGCGCACTCGGGACGGCGCGCGGGTGAAGGTGGCGGGCATGGTGGTGGCGCGCCAGCGCCCGGCGACGGCCAACGGGGTCGTCTTCATGCTGCTGGAGGACGAGCGGGGAACGATCAACCTGATCGTGCCGCCCCCGGTGGTGGAGCGCTGCCGCCTCGCGGTGCGGACCTCCGGGTTCGTGCGGGCGACGGGCAAGCTCGAGCATCGCGAGGGAACCACGAACGTGGTCGTGTCCACGATCGAGCGGCTGAGTCCCGAGGAGCTGCCGGAGCGGAAGCCACGCCAGATCGCACCGCCGATCCCCCAGGAGACCGGCCGGCCGGCGGCGGTGCCGCTCGCCATCTCGAAGCGCTCCTTCGACGGAGTGCGAGAGGCGGCGATGGCCGAACTGGCGGCCTCCCTCCCGGCGCCGCACAGCTTCGGGCGGCGGGGTCGCTAGCCGTCCGCCTGACCGCGGATCGCGTCCAGGATCTCACTCAGATCGCCGCGGTCGAGGAGGTGGCCGGTGCCTTCGAGTGGATGCACCTCAGCGTCGGGCAGGACCTTCGCGTAGAGCTCGAGGTGGGAGAAGGGGATCTCCTCGTCGTCGCGGCCGTGGAACAGGAAGGTGGGTGGCAGCGCTGTCTCGGCGGCAGTCCAGCCCTCCGGGAGGGCCCACTCGAGCTCCCACTCCTCCTCGCGCCCCCAGAAGGGCGTCTCGAGGAGGAGAAGGCGCGCGATGGGCTCGCTGTCGCCTCCATCGGCCAGATGCTTGAGGACGACGGATCCACCGAGCGAGTGGCCGACCACGACGAGCGGGTCGTCTGCCTCCTCCAGGATCTGGCCGAGACGCTCGCTCCAGGGCTCGTAGTGCGGCTCCTCGGGGTGCGGCATCATTGGAAAGCTGACCTCATGGTCGGAACCGAGCTGATCCCGCAGGCGAGCCGCGAAGGGATCGCTGCCCTCCCCCGGCCCCTGCGGCCCCGAGCTGTGGACGAGCAGTATCCGCATTCGGTGATGGAGACTAGGGGCCTGCCCGAGACGCGCTACACGAAGAGTGGCGACTACAACATCGCCTACCAGGTGGTCGGCGATGGTGAGCTGGATCTTCTCTGGATCCCCGGGTTCGTGTCGAACGTCGAGCTTGCCTGGGAGGAGCCGCAACTGGCGCGCTACCTCGACCGGCTCGCCCGCTTCTCCCGGCTGATCCTCTTCGACAAGCGGGGTACGGGACTCTCGGATCGGGTCCCCCGTGACGAGCTGCCGTCGCTCGAGGAGCGCATGGATGACGTCATCGCGGTCCTCGGGGCCGCGGGCTCGGAACGAGCGGCCGTCCTGGGTCACTCCGAGGGCGGGAACCTGGCGGCCCTCTACGCCGCGAGCTACCCCGAGCGCGTGGTGGCGCTGGTGACGACGGGGATCTTCGCCTACCGGAAGTGGGCTCCGGACTACCCCTGGGCCGAGACGCGCGAGGAACGGGAGCGATACATCGAGGGGCTCGAAGCGAACTGGGGCGGTGATGGCGACATCCACCGGATCGCGCCCAGCGCCGCGGCGGACCCCGACTTCACCAGGCGGCTCGCCACCTACTTCCGGCAGAGCGCGAGCCCGGGCGACGCGGCCGCGCTCCTGCGGATGAACACCGACATCGACATCCGGGCGGTGCTGCCCACCATCGGCGTGCCCACGCTGATCCTCCACCGGATCGGGGATCGGGACTCCAAGGTCGAGGAGGGTCGCTGGATCGCCGGGCGGATCCCGGGCGCGAAGCTCGTCGAACTGCCCGGCGAGGATCACCTGCCCTGGGTCGGCAACCAGGACAGCGTGCTGGACGAGATAGAGCGGTTCCTCACCGGGCACCTCGCGCCGGCGGAGCCCGATCGCGTGCTCGCGACCATTCTCGTCACCGACATCGTCGGATCGACGGCGCGCGCGGCGGACCTCGGCGACAGGGCCTGGCGCGAGCTGCTGGACCGGCACCACGCCATCGTCCGTGCGGAGCTGGAGCGCTTCCGCGGCGTGGAGGTGGACACGGCCGGCGACGGCTTCCTCGCCACCTTCGACGGCCCGGGACGTGCGATCCGGGCGGCCGTGGCGATCCGCGATCGCCTCACCGAGGACGGCATCGAGGTCAGGTGCGGGGTGCACACCGGCGAATGCGAGCGGCTCGATGGCAAGATCGCGGGCATCGCGGTCCATCTGGCGGCGCGCATCGCCGACACGGCGGCGCCGGGCGAGATCCTGGTCTCCGAGACGGTCCGCAGCCTGGTGGCGGGTTCCGGAATCGAGTTCTCCGACCGCGGCACCGTGGCCCTCCGGGGCGTTCCCGAGGGCCAGACCCTGCTCGCGGTCGCGAGCGCCTGAGCGGCAGCTGCAATTTCGCCTGCAAACTTCGGCCTTCCGTCCGAGGCCGTCCATAGCTTGCCTCCCATGACAGGCAAGCTCATAGACATAAGAGAGCGGCTGCTCGATGCGGCCGACCTGATGATCGACTTCGCGACGCTCGGCGAGTACGGGATCGAGCCCGAGCCGGTGCGGGACTGCGAGCGGCGGCCGTCCGGCCTCGCCTCCGGCGCCCCGCATCCGCTGCACGATCGGGCCGGCGTACCCGAGCGAATCGCCGCCTAAGCGACTGCAAGGCCGCCCCACCATGAGCGGAGCGGTTGCCTGAGGCGGCCGCAGCAGTCGCGACTGGTGGCGAAGCCGGCCAGGTCACACTTGGGAGGGCCCGCTGTGCGGGCAGCAAAAGAGCCGCCCTCGGGCGGCTCTTTTGAGTAAGACCGGCGGCGACCTACTCTCCCAGGAGGTTGCCCTCCAAGTACCATCGGCGCTGAGAGGCTTAACGGCTCTGTTCGGAATGGGAAGAGGTGTTTCCCTCTCGCTATCTCGCCACCGAAAAGGGTAGAGACGGCCCCCGTGGAGCTTGAAAACCGCACTAGAGCCGGGCGAGAAGCAAGAAAAATCCGTCAAGCCCTCGACGCATTAGTACCGGTCTGCTGATCGCATTGCTGCGGTTGCACAGCCGGCCTATCGACCTGGTGGTCTACCAGGCGTCTTACTCCCTCAAGGGGATGGGAGAGCTCATCTCGAGGCTGGCTT
>DATBHQ010000109.1:0-29266 GCA_036557385.1 Solirubrobacterales bacterium
CACCGCCACGGAGAAGAAGCGGGAGGCGGCGCAAGAGCGGAGAAGCGCGGCCGAACACGAGGCGGCCGCCGAGCGGCACGCGCGAGAGGCGAAGGAAGGAAAGCGGCGCGCTACGGAAGCTGAGGAGCGCGCCGGCCGTGAAGAGCGGGCCTCGGGCTTTCACGAGGAGCGCGCGACGGAGCGGGAGCAGGAACTCGACTAGGCGCCGGCGGGCAGCTTGCCCTGGAGCACGTAGCGGAGGACGTCCACGACCTGTTCGGGAGTCTCGGCGGTAGCCATCGCGGCTCGGTCGATCTCCTTCAGGGCGTGGGTGGTGTCGGGGTCGTGCAGGGTGACGATCGGCTTGCCGAGGGCAGCGGCGAAGCCCGCGTCGAAGGCGGCGTTCCACTGCTTGTACTTGTCGCCGAAGCGGACGACGACCACGTCGGCCTGGCGGATCAGGGTCTGGGTGCGGATCGCGTTCACGCCGGCGCCCTTGTGGTCCTTCCAGAACCCGTCGGATTCCTGCCCCAGGATCGCCACGCCCACGTCGTCGGAGGCGCCGTGGTCGGTGACCGGGGAGGTGAAGGCGACGTCTAGACCGGCCCCCTTGGCGCCCTCCGCGATCCGCTCGCGCCAGTCGGAGTGGATCTCGCCGGCGAGATAGACGTTCCAGGCCACGGCGCGATCTTAGTGAAGGATCCGCGACCCCCTGGTCGGGCGCAAATGACTACGATCGCGCGCGATGCGACACGGAGGAAGCCTCAGCCGCCTGATCAGGGCCCTCGCCCTGGTGGCGCTCGGCGCGATCCTGGCGACCGCCGTGGTGGCGGTGGCGAAGAAGAAACCGCCGAAGCCGGCCAAGCCCATGCCCAGCCCGGCGGTCTCGATCCGGGCCACCGGCGTCGGCCTTCCGCTGGTCGGCGAGGCGGGCACCGTCGGCGCGTCGGATCTGGCCCCGACGCTGCACAGCTACCACGACGGCGGCCAGTACGAGTCCGACCTGGGCACCGTCGACGCGCAGGCCCGCAAGTTCATGCTCAAGCAGGCCAAGGCGCTCCGCCAGAAGCGCAAGCAGAGGTGCAGCAAGAAGGGCGCGAAGAAGAAGGGGCGCTCCGCCGCCAAGTGCAAGCCGATCAAGCTGGCGATCGTGCTCGACATCGACGAGACCTCGCTCTCGAACTACCAGCAGCTCAGCGCGAACGACTTCGCGAATGCCCCCGTCGCCCTCGCGACGGCCGCGGTCGGCGGCAACTCCCCCGCCATCGCCCCCACGCTGGATCTGTATCGGCGAGCACGGGCCGCGGGCATCTCGGTCTTCGCGATCACGGGGAGGCCCGCCGCGATCGCGACGATCACCCAGCAGAACCTCAACACGGCCGGCTACACCGACCTCTCGGGGATCTTTTACAAGCCGGGATCCGACCCGGTGATCCCCTTCAAGAGCGGCCAGCGGGCCGCGCTCGAGGGGCAGGGCTACCGGATCGTCGCCAACGTCGGGGACCAGGAGAGCGACCTCGCCGGCGGGCACGCCGACCGCAGCTTCAAGCTCCCGAACCCCTTCTATTTCATTCCCTAGGAACCGACCCTCCGGCCGCTAGGCTCTCCCCGGACAGCGCCCGGAGAGGTGTCCGAGTGGCTTAAGGAGCTCGCTTGGAAAGCGAGTGGGCGGCTTTAACCGCCTCGTGGGTTCGAATCCCACCCTCTCCGCTGATCCGTGCGTGACCGCTAGCCGCGGGGCCGCGCGCGTTCCCGCACGCGGCCCCGTCGAGCTTCGGTGGGCGTTGCGACCTAAGCGGCCGGCGCCGGCGCCGGCGGCGCCGCGGCCGGCCTCCGCGCCCGCATCGAGAGCATGATGCTGACGATGATGATCCAGACCCCAGCCCCAAGCGCCCCGATGAATCCGAGTGGCCCGGCGAGCGAGATGACGCCGAACACGATCGCGAACCAGCCGAGCCACTTGGGCAGGACACCGCTCCGCAGCACCGAGAGCCCAGCGGACCAAAGAAACACGAGCGAGCCGAGGAAGAACGGCAGGAAATCGTTGTCCCAGATCGCCTGGATCGTCTGGATCTCGGGCCCCGGAATGTCGTCGGCGGCCTCCGCCGCCGCGAACAGCAGCATGCCGTCGATCGCGCCACCGACGGCGACAATCGAGACGCCGATTACAACCAGGATCGGCAGCATCGACCCTGGTCCCTCCGCGGCCTCGAGGACCTTGCGCAAATAGGCCCCGAAGAAGATCAGCCCGGCGGCGGCCACCACGCCGATGAACGCGCTGATCTCCGCGGCGTTCTTGTTGTCCTGATACCACTGCTGAACCTCGCTGGGCGGATGGTCGGCGGACGTGGGTGAGCCCTGGACGACGAAGCTCACGACCAGCAGCACAATGGACGCGATCCCGAGCAGCGGCACCAGCCACTCACGGCTGTTTCTCTCCATTACAGGTTCCTCCTCCTCGTCCCGGCGAGCCGTCCCCACCGGCGCGCATACGGGGATTTTTTGGTCGCCACACAAGTGGCAGTGCACGACTATCACACCCCGGTCGGTCGTTCAGCCCAAAAAATGCGCGAGCAAGCGACGGGCACTATGGCTGACGCTCGAATAGGGTTGCCGCGATGGCCCAGGTGTCGACCGTCACCGGCCCGATCGATGCCGATCAGCTCGGCACAACCCTGATCCACGAGCACCTGCGCAACCGCGACGAGGCGGTGTATGACCAGTGGCCGCATGCCGGCGCAGTCCAGGAGGGGGAGCCTCACGAGGTCTCCCCCGACGACGTCTTCCCGATCGCCGTCCGCGAGGCGAAGGCGGCGGTCGATCTCGGCGTCAAGACGATCGGCGAACCGACCGCGATGTTCCTGGGCCGCGACGTCGAGTTCATGCGCCGCGTCTCCCTGGAGACCGGCCTTCAGGTGATCCCCTGCACCGGGATCTACACCTACGACTACCTGCCGCAGTTCTTCATGAACCGCGACCCCGACCAGATCGCCGAACTCTTCGTCCACGACATCGAGAACGGAATCCAGGGGACCGACATCAAGGCCGCCTTCATCAAGTGCGCCGCGGACGAGCCCGGGGTGAACGAGAACATCGAGAAGGTCCACCGGGCCGCCGCCCGCGCGAGCGTCCAGACCGGGGCGCCGATCATGGCCCACTCGAGGCCGGCCAGCAACACCGGCCCGCGCCAGGTCGAGATCTTCCTGGAGGAGGGGGTCGAGCCGCAGAAGATCCAGATGGCCCACACCGGCGACTCCGACGATCTCGACTACATCGAGGGCCTGCTCGAGAAGGGCGTCTGGATCGGCCTCGACCGCTACGGCCTCGACATCTTTCTCCCCTACGACAAGCGCCAGGCGACGACGAAGGCCCTGCTGGAGCGCGGGTACGCCGACCGGATCTTCCTCTCAGCCGACTCGGTGGCGACCACCGACTGGTTCCCGATCAACATCATCGACTCCCTGATCGCGTCCGGCGCGGCCCACGACTGGACGATCCGGATCATCCACGAGCGGGTGCTCCCCGAGCTGCGCGAGTGGGGCATGACCGAGGAGCAGGAGCGGACGATGATGGTCGAGAACCCGGTCCGCTGGCTCACCGGCTGATTCCCGCCTACGTAGGCTTCGCCCGTGGCCGACGCCAACGACCCCGGGCTGCTGACGCCGGCGGAGACCTCGCTGCTGATCGACCGCTACGAGGTCACGATGGCGGCGAGCTACCACCGGCTCGGCCGCAACGACCCCGCCATCTTCGAGCTCTTCGTCCGCAGGCTCCCGCCCCATCGGCACTGGCTGGTCGCCTGCGGCCTCGGCCCGACACTGCGCCTGATCACCGAGATGCGCTTCGGTCCGGCCGAGCTCGAGTACCTGGGAACCCTGGGCTGCGACGACGACTTCCTGGGCTACCTGGAGGGGTTCCGCTTCGCCGGCGACATCGAGGCGATGCCGGAGGGGACGATCGCCTTCCCGGACGAGCCGCTCGTTCGCGTCACCGCACCGCTGATCGACGCCCAGCTGCTCGAGACCCTCCTGCTCAACCAGATCAACTTCCAGACGATGATCGCCACCAAGTCCGCCCGGGTCGTGCTCGCCGCGGATGGCAAGGGAGATTCGGTGGTCGACTTCTCGCCGAGGCGGGACCACGGCGTCGATGCGGCGATGAAGGTCGCCAGGGCATCCGCGGTCGCCGGGCTGGGCGGCACCTCCAACATGGCGGCCGCGATGCGCTACGGCCTCCTGCCGGTGGGCACGATGGCCCATTCCTACGTGCTCAGCTTCGAGAGCGAGGAGCAGGCGTTCGAGGCGTTCATGCGCGGAAACCCCGACAACGCCCTGCTCCTGGTCGACACCTACGACACGCTGGAGGGAGTGCGCCGGGCGATCGAGGCCTCGCGACGCACGGGGATCCCGCTGACCGGCATCCGGATCGACTCCGGCGACCTCCCCGGGCTCGCCCGCGAGGCGCGGCGGATCCTCGACGAGGGCGGATGCGAGGAGGCCGTAATCGTCGCGTCGGGGGACCTGGAGGAGCACCGGATCGCGGAGATGTGCCGGGCCGGGACGCCGATCGACATCTGGGGTGTGGGCACGGAACTGGGGACGAGCCGCGACTCGCCCGTGGTGAACGGTGTCTACAAGCTCGTCGCCGAGCTCAGCGAGGGGGCCTGGCGCGGGGTGGCGAAGCGCTCCGAGGGCAAGGCCACGATGCCGGGCGCGAAACAGGTCTTCCGCTGCTTCGAGGGGGAGACGATGGCCGAGGACGTCATCGGGCAGGCCGAGGAGGAGCTCGACGGCGAGCCGCTGCTCGTCCCGGCGATGAGGGAGGGCGAGATCGTTCACGCGGAGACCCTGGAGGAGATGCGCGAGCGCACCAGGCGCAGCCTCGCCGCGCTGCCGGTCGCGCTGCGCAGCCCGGGAGAGAAGCCGGGCTATCCGGTACGGCACTCCGAGGCGCTCACCGAGGCGTTTCGCACCGCCGCCTCCGGCTAGCGCCGGGTCGAGAAGAAGTCCTCGAGGAGCTCAGCCGACTCCTGCGCCATCAACCCCGGCTCGACCGACGGGCGGTGGTTGACGACCGGCTCGGCGAAGAGGTCGATGACGCTCCCCACCGCGCCGCCCTTCGGGTCCGCCGCCCCGTAGAGCAGCCGCGGCACCCGGGCGAGGGTGATCGCGCCCGCGCACATCGGGCAGGGCTCGAGCGTCACGTAGATCGTCGTCTCGAGCAGCCGCCAGCCGCCCAGTCGCTCGGCCGCCTGACGCAGGGCGAGCACCTCCGCGTGCGCGGTCGGGTCCCCCCTCAGCTCCCGCTCGTTGCCGGCCGCACCGAGGACCTCGTCCCCGCGCGCCACCACGGCGCCGATCGGCACGTCACCATGGCCCGCGGCCCGCTCGGCGAGCTGCAGCGCCCGCCGCATCATCCTCTCGTCGGTGGCGCTCTCCGGCACGCGCTGAGTATCCCCCGATCCCCTCCCGGAGAGCAGGAACTTTCCCGAGACGGCAGTGTTCTCACCGGGGACCGATGCGAAAGCTGCTCGCCACAACCATCCTCGTCCTGCTCGCCGCCGCCCTGTTCAGCCCGGGCGCCGACGCCGCCGACCCCGCCGCCCAGGCCGCCTTCGTCCCCGGACAGCTGCTCGTCCGCTTCGACGGGGGCGGCGAGAACCTGGTGAGACTGCCGGAGGGCGTCGGCGTCGGCACCGCCGAGCGGGCCCTGGACTCGAACCCGAAGGTCGCCTACGCCGTCCCCAACTACGTGGCGCGCGCCTCCGGCATCCCGAACGATCCGGGCCCGGCGGGGTTCCCGGGCGGCTGGCAGCGGACGCAATGGAACTTCCTCCCCTGCGGGTCGCTCTGCGACGAGTCCCCCAGCCCGCTCCCGTTCCAGGCGATGGGCGGCCTGAACGCCCCGGCGGCCTGGCAGATCCTGAAGCAGCGCCACACCCCTGCCGGCAAGGGGGCCCGGGTCGCGGTGCTCGACACCGGCATCGCCTACCGGACGAAGAAGCCGAAGTTCCGGCGCAGCCCCGACTTCGCCCGCAAGCAGTTCCTGCCGGGCTACGACTTCGTCGACAAGGACAAGGTTCCGCTCGACGAGGACGGCCACGGCACGCACGTCGCCGGCACGATCGCGGAGCGAACCGGCAACGGCTTCGGCCTCACCGGCCTCGCCTCCCGGGCGAAGATCATCCCCGTGCGGGTCCTCGACTCCGAGGGCTTCGGCACGGCGCGAGACATCGCCAGGGGAATCCGCTTCGCCGCGAAGCGCAAGGCCCGGGTGATCAACATGAGCTTCGAGTTCTCGCTCGGCGTCAACAGCTGCGCCAAGATCAAGGGGATCTGCTCGGCGATCAAGTTCGCCTTCAAACGGGGCGCCCTGGTGGTGGCCGCGGCGGGGAACGAGAACGGCGAGCCGGTCGCCTACCCGGCCGGCGCTCCGCACGTGATCGGCGTCGGCCGGACCACCAAGGACGCCTGCCTAGCGAGCGACTCGCGCACCGGGGCTGGTCTCGACCTGGTCGCGCCGGGCGGCGGCTTCCCGCTGCTCTCTCACTGCGGCGACGATGACCCCCTGTTCAGCCGGGGCGCGCCGATCTTCCAGCTGACCCTCGTCGGCGGCCGCTTCAACACCTTCGGCTATCCGGGCGGCTACGAGGGCACCTCGATGGCCGCCGCGCACGTCTCCGGCGTCGCCGCGCTGGTGATCGGCAGCCACGTCGTCGGCCGCTCGCCGACGGCCGTCGAGTGCCAGCTCGAGGCGACCGCGCGGCGCGGCGACGACCAGCTCGGGCAGCCGTATGACCCGCGGCTCTTCGGCGCCGGGCTGATCGACGCGGCCGCTGCGGTCAGCGCCCGGGCACCCGGCTGCTAGCCCAGCTTCCTGGCCGCCAGCGGAAAGACGTCGAGGACCACGTATGCCCGCAGAGCGCTCGGTAGCGAGGTGCCGGGCGGGATGGTCAGCCTGATCTCGCGGAGGTTCCGCCGGGAGTCGGCCACGGGCACGGTCTGGCCGCGGTAGTCGAGCGGGACGACCTCGCCGCCGGGGCCGGTGAGCAGGATCGAGCCGATGTGGCGACTCGCGGGATAGCGGGCATGGCGCCCGAGCTTGAGCGTGGCGACCACGCTGCCGGCTGACCCGCCGGCCGGGCGGTTGACGGCCAGCTCCGCCAGGCCCACGCCCTTCGGCTTGCGCGTCGGGGCCCGGTCCCCGTAGCCGCGAGTGAGCAGCGTCCCGCTGGCGGCGAGGGTGTCCTGCGCGTTGCAGACGCCGGCGATGCGGAGCTGGGCGCTGTAGTTGGGAACGTCGGCGCAGGTGGTCTCCGAGTAGAGGCCGGTTCCGGGGCGCATCGCCAGGTCGGGAGCGATCTGGCCTCGGATCTCGAAGAGGCGCAACGGCACCGAGCCGAAGCTGAACTGCAGGCTCAGATCCGAGGAGCTCACCGAGAGGGTGTCGCGGCGGTAGACGCCCGCGAGCGGGAACTGGAAGTTGCCCGAGGGGTCCGGCTGGAGCACTCCGTGCCGGTCGCGGCGGGCCCCGATCACCCAGAGGAGGACCCTGCCCGCGTGGTGACCCCTCGGCTTCGTCCTCGCGAGGGTCCCAGCGATCATGTCGTAGCTGTCGAAGCCGATCTGGTTGACGCTCGGCAGCAGCGGCGGCAGCGGGATCGCCAGCCTGCTGATCGAGAAGGCCGTGGTGCGATTCCGTCGGACGCGGAGCGGGAGCTTGCCGTGGGAGGGCGCGGTGCGGAAGCCGAGCATGGTGTCCACTGCGCCGGAGTCGGTGCCCGGCGCCGAGCCGACGCGCCAATTGCCCCTGATGTGAACCCGGTAGCGCCTGTCCGGGCGCAGCTGCCCGCTTGGGCGGATGAAAAGGTAGTGGCCGTCGCCCGAGAGCTGCGTGGTGAGGTGGAAGTGGGGCGTGACGCTGACCAGCGGGTCGGATGAGCCCTCCGCCTGCAGCGCGGCGTCCTCGGTCCAGCCGGACTTGCGGACCAGGAGGCGGGTGGCGAGCACCGTGGCGGGCGGGACCTCGATCGCCTTGCTCTTGCCGATGGTGGTCCCTCCCGGCGTCACGAAGAGCATCCGGTTGACGTTCTTGCCGAACTCCTGTCCCGGCTTTCTGTCGCAGCGGGCGTCCCGGCTGTGCAGGCAGTAGTCGTAGGGGACGAACCAGACCCGGCCATGCTCGCCGCCGATGTAGACGCCGCGTCGCCCGAGGGCGGGCGAGCCGTTCAGGTCGTTGCGGTCCCGGAGGGCCGGGTCGCGCGGCGTGGTGTCGAATGACCACCGGCGCCTGCCCGTCGCGGCGTCGAGCGCGTAGAGCTTTCCGTTCGAGGAGCCCACGTAGAGGATGCGCCCGCCGCCGCGCGGCTTTCGCCCGAGCACCGGCGAGGAGCGGATCGGATCCGCGGTGTCGTAGCGCCAGAGCAGGTGCCCCGACGGATCGAGCGCGTAGACCGAGCCGTCGGCCGAGGCGATGTAGATCGCGCCGGTTCGGCCGTCCGGGCCGTCGGCGAGCGCCGGCGAGCTGTAGATGTGGGCGTCGGTGGCATAGCTCCAGCGGACCTGGCCGGTGTCCGGGTCGAGGGCATAGAGCTTGTGGTCGAACGACCCCACGTACACCGTCCCGTCGGAGCCCAGCGCCGGCGACGAGGTGACGTATCCCGGGGTGAACGTCTGCCAGCGCCGCTGCCCGTTCTGATCGAGGGAGAAGGCGAAGAGGTCGACCGAGCCCCAGAAGCTGTTGCCCGCCTCCGGGCCCTGGCCGAAGGCGGGGGTCGTCCAGACGGACTGGCCCCTCGGGGCCGCCCAGCGCAGCGTGCCGTCGGGGTTGATCGCGTAGGCGGCGCCGCCGGTGTTGCCCGCGTAGACCGTGCCGCCCGGCCCGATCGCGACGTTCCCCTCCCACCAGCTCACCTGCTGTCCGCCCGCCGGTGGAAGGGTCGGCCTGAAGGCCCAGACGACTCGCCGCTTGCGCGAGAGCCCCCGGTTCGTCCGCAGCCGGTAGAGGCGCTCATCGCCCGACCCGATCGTGATCGGGGCGCTCCCCAGCGCCTTCGAGTGGCGCGCGATGGCACCGGCCGCGTCGATGATCCCGCCGGTTCGGAACCTCCAGGCGAGGCTCCCGTCGGGCCGCAGCGCGTAGAAGCTCTGATCCGCCGAGCCCACGTAGACCGTGTCGTCGCCTCCGATCACCGGGGTGCTGAAGATCCCGCGTTTGGTGGCGAAGGCCCAGGGGCGCCCGCCCCGGTAGCGACCCCGGATCGGGCTCGAAGCCGTGTTGCGGCTGTCGCGGCGCATCTCGGGCCAGGGGGACTTCGCCTGGACCGGGACGTCGTAGTTGAAGCCGGCAGCCCCGTCGGCGGCGAGCAGGGTCAGTCCGATGGCGAGTGCCGCGGCCCCCCGCGCGACTGGAGGCCGGCGCATGACGCTAGGTCGTCTTGACGATCCAGATGTCGCAGGGCGCGTGGTGCGAGATCTTGTTCGGCACGCTGCCGAGCAGGAACCGGCGCGCCCCGGTCATGCCCTTGTTGCCGACGAGGACGAGGTCGGCGTCGTTCTCCTCGGCGACGTCGAGGATCGCGTCGGCCGGGTCGCCCTCGCGCGGGTGGGTGACCACGTCGACCTGCGCGTTCTTGGCGACGGCGGCGGCCTTGTCGAGCACGAACTGGACGTCCTCGCGCGGGTTGATCGCGTGCGAGACGTCCCCGCTGATCCCCTCCTCCTCCTCGCGCAGGCGCGACTGCGGCACGGGCTCGTAGGCGCTCACGATCTCGAGCTTCGCGCCCGAGAGCTTCGCGAGCTCGACGGCGGTGCGCACCGCTTCCGTGGCGGTCTCCGAGCCATCGGTTCCTACCACTATGCGGTCGAACATCGATCCTCCTAGGACGAGGCGGGAACTGGCGGGCGGAGTCTATCCCCGGCCGCTCAGCTGAGCTTGACGATCGCGATCACCATCGACGCGATCAGGCAGGCGACGATGATCACCATGCTTGCGATCCAGAGGCGGGGCATGCCGCGATCGTAGTGGGAGGCGGCTCGCTCAGTCCTCCGCCAGCGGCTGGACCCGCGGGGCGGGGACACCCGCGAGCGCGCTCGCCGGGGTGCCCGGCGCTACCTGGTACCAGTCGATGTAGCGGCCGCAGGCGTCCCGCAGCGGAACGTTCTGGCGTGGCGGGTCGGCGCGCGTCGCCGCCAGCCCGCTCAGGTAGGCCTTGCTCTCGGTGTGCAGGAGTCGGCCGACGAGCGGCGGGTCGTCGACGCTGACGTCGAAGACCACCTCCCCCGGGCGCTTCACGTCCAGGGTCCCGACCGGGTAGTAGGGCGAGGGCCCGCGGAAGAGCAGGTTGGTGCGCAGGGTCGCGTCGAAGGGCGCCGTGAGCCCGCCCCCGGTGGCTGTGACGTGGAGCGCCTGGGTGCTGGCGTACTGGATCGAGAGGTCCCAGCGTCCGGGCATCAGGTAGAGACGCTGCTGGGCGGGCTTCGACTGGGTCAGCTCCGGGCTCGGGTGCCAGACCCTCCCCACGACCGGCTGGACGGTGAAGGCGGTCGCGGCGCCCCTCACTCTCTGGAGCTTGGCCTGGGCCGGGTCGCCGCAGTCGAGCGGCGCGCCGGGGTTGAGCGGCTCGAACAGGGTGCGCCGCTGGCCCACCGGGTGATCGCGGTGCCAGAGAATGAAGTCGTGGGTCCGGAGCCGGGGGCTGAACCCGGGCGGCGCCTCGCTCTGCATCGCCGCGCTCGTCGTCACCACCCACTTGAATTTGTTCATCACGAAGGGCGGCAGGTTGTCCCAGTCGAACTTGGCATTGAGGTCGGTGGCCCGGTACAGCGAGTGCGTCTCCTCGACGTCGTAGTGGTTGGTGATCGGCGCGTAGACCTCCGATCCGATCAGCTCCCAGGAGACGAAGTTGTCGCGCCCCAGGAAGAGCACGTTCTGGCCGTCGACGATCGGGCGCATCCTGAGCATCTCTTGGAGGTGGTAGTCGGGCCCCACGGCGGCCTGGCGCAGCGGCAACAGGGTCGAGAAGGCGGCCGCGGCGGCGAAGGCGACGATGAGCAGGGGCACCCCGAGTGGGACCAGGGGCCGGAGCGGGCGCGGCGGCCACCAGGCGCCCCCCGTCTCGGGCACGGCCGCCTCCTCCCCCTCGATCGCATCCGCCGAGAGCAGGCCGCGCAGGGAGATCAGCATGACCAGCGGCGCGGCGATGGCGAGGCACTTGGCCTGGGTGTAGGGCGTGCCGAGGGCGAGCGCGCCGAGGTAGACGAGGGTCGCGGCGAGGAGCGCCGAGGGCAGCGCCGACTCCCGCCGCGCGAGCGCCCGTCCGAGGCCCCAGGCGAAGGCGACCAGGGCGAGCAGGCCGCCGAGGTAGAAGGCGATCTCGGGCGTGGTCGAGTTCGCCGGCGTGATCCGGAACTCGCCCGAGGGCCAGACCCCGAAGGCCTCGAGTGGGTTGAGGGGCTGGCGCAGGTTGCCGAACCCGACGGTCGGCCCGGTCCCGGACGGGTTGAACGCCTCGAAGCTCGAGAAGCTGGCGAGCCTGAAGATCTCGGGGAGGGCGCAGACCACCGCGATCCCGATGCCGAGCAGGAGCGCCCCCTTTGCTCCACGCAGCCGCTCGCGGAGCTGAAGACCGGCAATGAAGGAGTGCGCCCGCTTGCGCTCCCGGAGCGCGATGACGAGCATCCAGATGATCGCCGCGCCGAGCAGCCAGGCGAGCCCGGGGAAGCTGTAGTTGTAGATCGTGCCGGCGAGGATCACCCCGAGGGGGATCGCGGCCCTTGTCGATGACTGATAGCCATGGCTATCAGTCGGATAGCGGTCCCGATAGCCATCGCTATCACCCGCCACCGACCATGCCCCGCGGACCTGTGGCAGCCCGAGTGCGAAGCCGAGCAGGGCGAGGCCCAGCAGCGGCTCCTTGAAGGCGCCCTGGGCGAGATAGGCGGCGGCGAGGTAGGGGCTCGCGGCCAGCACCGCCGCCGGCACGCGGAGCCAGCCGCGCACGCCGCGCAGCGCGCCGTACGCGGTCAGCGCGAGCAGGACCGCGATCGCTCCCGTGAGCCCGGCGAAGCCCTCGATAAGGCTGGCGCCGCTCACCTTCGCGGTCGCGGCGACGATCGCGTGGGGACCCAGCGGGTAGCCGCCCTTGATCAGGTCGGGCGTCGGCCCGGCGTGGCTCGTGATCCACTCGGTGAAGAGCAGGTGCGAGGCCATGTCGTCGTTGACGAGGCCCTGGCCGAGGATGCCCACGCGGCCGCTGGTGGCGAAGGGGATGGCCGCGACGAGCGCCGCCCCGACCACGACCACGATCGCGCCGATCCTCACGGTCCCGGCCGGTGCCCGCGTCCGGGCGAAGACCGCGAAGCAGCCCAGCAGGGCGACCCCGGTGACGACCGCCGCCGTCACCGCGTGCCCGGGCAGCTTGACCGCGATGCCGCAGATCACGAGCAGCGCCGAGATCCCGGTGGCCGGGACGGCGGCGCCGTGCCGTGGCAGGCCGGCGATCGCCATGATCGCCGAGCCGAGCAGCAGGGAGGCGACGACGATCAGCGCGCCGGCCAGGATGGCCGAAAACATCGCGGAAGCCTAGATGGACGGTTGAACGGGAGCCTTAGAGGCCCGGGAGGTGCCGGGCGACGAAGCCCTGCGGATAGGCGTCCAGCGGATGCCAGCGAGGGCCGGAGCCCCGGGCGTCGCCGACGGTGTCCCAGCGCAGCCCCGCGATCACCGCGTAGACGTGGCCCGAGTTGGCGTAGATGGTGAGCCAGCGCCCGCGGCCGGGGATCCCGTAGCTCATGAACTGGCCGGAGGTCATCGGGGCCTGGAGCAGGCCGGCCCCGGCCAGCGCGTAGCTCACCGCGCCGGAGCAGTCGTAGCCCTTCGACTGGAAGGCGGCGTGCCCTCCGCCCCAGCGGTAGGGCTGGCCGACGATCAGGTTGGCGGCGCTGATCATCTGCCTGATGGGGTCCGGCGCGGAGGCCGGCGCCAGTGCAGTGCGGTTGAGGAGCAGTGCGGACTCGACGCCGTTCACCGGATGGGTCGCCGTGTAGACGCGCTTGCGCTCCGCCGGCGACGGTGGCGTATAGGAGCCGTTGGTGCCCGCGGACGCCGCCGGCAGCCCGGTCTTCGGATCGATCGCGCCCGGCGCCGTTCGCTTGGAGGGCGTGTCCCAGGGCGCCGCCTTCTGGAGCTCCGCCTCCGATTGGTACGCGGGCTTCGCGCGCCCCTGCCAGGGCTCCGGTGCGAGCTTCACGGAGGCGAGCTTCTGCGGGCCGGAGCCTCCTCCCCCGATCAGCTTCGGGATGCCGAACACGGCGATCGCCGCGGCCGCGATCGCCACCAGCACGATCACCGGGCGGAGCGCGACCCGCCGTCCTCTGATCACTGCCCGAGCGCCCTCCATTGGCAGGACGAACTCTAGGCGGGAAACCGCCGGCCCGCGCCAAGCGCCGCGTTCTCAGGCAATTGATGAGGCGGCGTCGGACTCCCACTCCGCCCGGTAGACGCGGTGGCTGCCGGCGAGGCCCTTGAGCTCGAGCTCGCGGCCGTCGTCGAAGCGGAGGCCGTCGCCGTTGCCGCTCGCGGCGGCCTGGCGGAGCTCCTCCGAGACGAGGATCTCACCGCCCAGCGCCTGCGCGGCGATCCGCGCGGCGAGGATCACGTTCTTGCCGAAGTAGTCGCCCTCCTCGGAGATCACCTCGCCGGTGTGCAGGCCCATCCGAACCCGGAGCGGCTCCCCGGATCCATCCCGCTCCCGCTCGGCGAAGGCGCGCTGCACCTCGATCGCGCACTCGAGCGCCTCGCAGGGGTCGGGGAAGGCGAGCATGAAGCCGTCGCCCTGGCTCTTCACCTCGTAGCCGTCGTGGCGCGAGAGGAGCTCGCGGAAGATCGCGTTGTGCTCCCGCAGCAGTCCGAGCCAGCGCTCGTCACCGAGCCGCTCGGTCAGGACGGTGGAGTCCTCGATGTCGCTGAACAGGATGGCGACGGTGCCGTCGGGTGCCATGTGCGCCCGCATGTCCGGTTGCTCCTCCTCGAGCGCGGACACCATCTCGTCGATCGAGGTCGTCACGTCGACGCCGGCGAGGCCCTGCGCCTCGAGCCGGTCGCCGAGCGCGCGATCGACGACCCAGCGCGCGCCCATGTCGCGGGCGGTGCTCAGCACGCTCGCGAGCAGCTCGAGGGCGAGCTCGCGGTCGCCTTCGCGATCGCGCTCCAGAAGCAGCTCCGCCAGCGCCATGCCGGAGACCGCCATGCCGGGCCGGTCCTCCATCCGGGTCGCGATCTCCACGGCGTTGCCGAGGTGGCGCTCGGCGTCGTCGAGCCGGCCCATCGTCTGGCAGAGCAGGCCGAGAACTCGGTCGACCGGCCCGTTGCAGGCCGCCGCCCTCGCCACCACGATGACCAGTCCCTCGTATGGGAGAAGCTGCTCGTAGGCGCCCTCGGCGTACTCGGTCGCGTCGATCATCGCCACCGCCTCCCCCATCAGGCTCATCGCCGCGAACCAGTTGACGTCCCTGGGAAGCACGCTGAAGTCGTCCGCGGCCCACTGATCGAGCTCGCGCTTGGCGAACTCCTTGTCGCCGGAGCGCGCCGCGAGGGTGACCTGGCCGCTCCGCCAGGCCGGGATGCCCGGGAAGCGCTCCGCGAGGTCGCGCACGATCGGCAGCAGCTCGCCGGCGCGCCCCTGCATGCTGCGGATCTGGATCATCTGGATTCCGTAGTACTGCTGGGCGAGGGGCTGCTCGGCGCGCTCCCCGGCACGCTGCGCCTCCTGCGCGAGGCGCTCCGCCCTGTCGATGTCGCCATCCAGCAGGGCGCGCATGCCGCGCAGGGCGAAGGTGTGCCAGGTGTGCTCGGGCATGCGCAGCTCATCCGCGAGCCGCGCGTAGATCTCGAGCTCCCGGTCGACCGCGGGGACGTCGCCGAGCTCGAGGAAGGACCAGAGCCGGTAGGCGTGGCCCCGCAGCGCCGCCTCGCGGTCGTCGCTGCTCTCCCCCAGCTCGACCAGCTCGTCGGCGATCGCCAGGCGCTCCCGCGCGCCCTCCGGCCCGCCCGGGATGAAGATCTTGCGCTGCAGGGCGGCCGCCAGCGAGCTGGAGGAGCCGATCTCCCTGGCAAGCTCGATCGCCTCGTCCACCAGCCGTTCGGACTCGACCACGTCGTTGTCGACCCAGTACATCTCCGCCGACTTGGCGCTGAGCAGGGCCGCCCTGCGGGCCGAGCGCTCCGGGCCGATCCTCTCCAGGGCCTCCTCGATCAGGGCGAGCAGCCGCTCGTCGAGCCGTCCCGCGTCGCTCATCATCGCGATGCCGATGGCCGCGCCGACCAGGCTGTCGGTGTCGTCCAGCTCGCGGGCGACCTCGGCCGCCTGCTCGAAGGCCGCGCGCGCATCGGCCACCCGCGCGGACTTCGCCTCCGCGCCACCGAGGGAGAGCAGCAGCCGGCAGCGCAGTGCCTCATCGCGCTCGTCCATCAGCTCGAGCACCTCGAGGGCGCGCCCGTAGACGTCGACCGCGTCCTCGTAGGCGAGCTGCTCCATGTCCTGGGCGCCTGCCCGCTTCGCGTAGTCGATCGCCTTCGCCAGGTCGCCGCGGGGCGCGGCGGCGAGGAAGTGGTGGGCGAGCTCGCCGAGGCGCTCGTCGACGTCGCCGCCACAGATCTCCTCGATCGCCAGTCCCGTGCGCTCGTGGAGCGCCGAGCGCTTCGCGGGGCTGAGCTCCTCGTAGAGGGTGTCGCGGACCAGCGCGTGGGCGAATGAGAAGCGGCCCTCGCCGAGGTCGGTCACCAGGCGCTCGGCGATCGCCTCCCGGGCAGCCTCCATGAGCTCCTCACGCGGCCGCTTGATGACCCGGGTGACGAGGTCCTCGCCGAAGTCGCGTCCGATCACCGCCGCGATCCGCAGCGCGTCGTTGGTCGGCTGGCTGAGCCGGTCGAGCCGGCGACCGATCACCTCGCGCACGCCCTGCGGGATCTGCAGCTCCGCCGCGCTTCCCCCGGCCGTCAGCTTGCCCTCGCTGGCCAGCAGGCGAACGACCTCGCCGACGAAGAACGGGTTCCCGTCGGTCCGCTCCTCGACGGCCTCCGCGAGCCCCGGCGGCGCGGGCGCGCCCGAGGTCATCTCGATGTAGCGCTCGACCGCGCCGACCCCGAGCCCGCGCAGTGGGATGCGGCCGCTCCCCTCGATTCCCGAGATCTCGCCGAGGACCCGGGCGAGGGGATGGTGGCGACCGAGCTCGACGTCCCGGTACGTGCCGAGGATGAGCAGCCCGCTCGAGGCGACCTCCCTGGCCGCGAACCGAAGCAGCAGGAGCGAGGGCTCATCCGCCCAGTGCAGGTCGTCGAGCACGATCACCAGGGGGCGATCCCGCGCGGCGGCGAGCAGCAGGCTGGTCACCGAGTCGAAGAGCCGGAAGCGGGCCTCCTCGCTGTCCGAGCGCGCGGCGGGCTCGATGTCCAGCTTCTCGGCGACCTCCGGGATCAGCTCCGCGACCTCCGCCGCCCCGCCGCCCAGCTGCCACGCCAGCGCGACCGGGTCCGCGTCGCGGGCGTATTCGCGGATCGCCTGGACCCACGGCCAGTACGCGGGAGCGCCCTCGTCCTCGCGGCAGCGCCCCCAGTAGACGCGGGCACCGCTCACCCGCGCGTAGGTGGCGAGCTCCTCGGACGCGCGCGTCTTGCCGATGCCCGGCTCTCCGACCAGCAACTGGAGCGAGCCCCGCCCACCGAGAGCGCCGTCGACGGCTTCGCGCAGGCGCTCCAGCTCGTGCTCGCGGCCCACGAAGACACCGCCCGCCAGGCTCTCGAGCGGGTTGGACGTGGTCGCCTCAGCCTCGTCATCCGGCTTCCCCTCGAGCGCGCCGAGGATCAGCTCCCGCGCCTCGGTCGCGTTCGCCGGCCGGTCCTCGGCCCGCTTGGCGAGCAGCGCCATCACGGCGCGATCGAGCGCCTCGGGGACCTCGGGGTTGTGCCGCGAGGGCGGCACCGGGTCGGCGTGCAGGTGCTGGCTGATGATCGAGACCGCGTCGTCCCCGGGGAACGGCGGCTGGCCCGTGAGCATCTCGTAGAGCAGGGCGCCGAGCGAGTAGAGATCGCTGGCGGGCGCCGCTGCCTCGCCCAGCGCCTGCTCGGGGGGCAGGTAGGCCACCGTTCCGACCAGCGTGCCCCCGCTCACCCTGGAGCGGGCCTCGGTCGTCGCCAGGCCGAAGTCCCCCAGCCGGGCGTGCCCGTCGTCGTCGATCCAGACGTTCGCCGGCTTCAGGTCGCGGTGGACGATTCCGCGCGCATGGGCGTGCTCGAGGGCGCGCGTGACGTCGGCCGCGATCTCGACTGCGCGAGGGATCTCGAGGCGGCCGCCGGACGCGGCCAGCAGGCCCTGCACGTCCCCGCCGGGCATGTAGCGGCTGACGATGAACGGGTTGCCCGCGTCCTCGCCGGTGTCGAGGACGGGGACGACGTGCGGGTGGTCGCCCAGCTTGCGCATCGCCTCGGCCTCGCGCCTCGCCCTCGCCTGGATCGCCGCCCCCACCCCGGCCGTGTCGTAGAGCGCCACGGCGACCTCGGCACCGTCGTCGGCGTCGGTGGAGAGATAGACCCGCTTCCGCCCGCCCTGGCCGAGGAACCGCCGCACCCGGTATCTGCCGGCGATCTCCGTGGGGACGTCGGCCGGCAGCGAGTCGGCCGCGGACGCCTCTGCGGGGAGGCTCTCGGCCTCCAGAAGCTCGGTCCCGCAGTTGTCACAGAACCGAGCCCCTTCCCGATTTTCGTTGCCACAGGACGGACACCGCATGTCCTCACCTAGTAAACCAGCCGCGCCGCAGGCCTCCCGTCCATTACCCTTCGCGGGCCAGCCGGCTTGGGGAGCCGGGCGAGAGGGACAAGGAGGAGGAACCGATGGGACGAAGCAGGACGCTTGGCGCAGCCGGCCTGGTGGCCGCGGTCGCCCTGGTGGCGGCGGTCGTCTTCGCCCCCGCCGCGGACGCGGTCTCCCCGGACCCGAACCCATGGCTGCAGAAGCGCTTCCTGGTCATGGCCCATCAGGGCGGCGAGGACGAGGCGCCCTCCAACACGATGTTCGCGCTGAAGTCGGCGATCCAGGACCGCGGCGCGGACTCGCTCGAGCTCGACGTGAACCTGAGCGCGGACGGCCAGCTGATGGTGATCCACGACGACACCTGGACACGGATCGCCTGCACCGACGCCCTCTGCCCGGGACCGAGCTCCTCGACCGAGCAGGTTCGGCCCGCCTCCCAGGTCCGCAACAAGACCGCGGCCGAGCTGCAGGCCCTGGATGCCGGCTACTGGTTCCGGCCCGGGACCTACTCCCACGACTACACGCTGCCGGACTCCGCCTACCCCTACCGGGGCATGCGCACGGGCGCGGTGCCGCCGCCCACGGGTTATACGGCCAGCGACTTCGTGATCCCCACCCTTCAGCAGGTGCTCAACCAGTTCCCGAACATCCCGATCAACGTCGAGATCAAGATGATTAAGACGCTGAACAACGACACGAGCACGGGGTCCGGCTGCACCGGCAGCCCGCCGAACCGGTACTGCGATGACCCGGACGCCTCGATTCCGGTCGCCGACACGCTCGCTGAGCTGCTCAACAACGAGCCGGAGTCGATTCGCAAGAACATCATCGTCGTCTCGTTCAGCGACGAGCTGCTCGCCGAGTTCCACAAGATGGACGACACGCCCAACGTCGCTCTGGCGGGAGCCACCAACGGGACCACGGCCTTCGCCCTCGCGGGCACGCAGCCGGATCCCGATGTCGCCGCCTTCCAGGTCCCGCCCAACCAGACGGTCTCGGGACAGGACATCAAGGTCCCGGAGCTGCTGCTCACCACCCAGAAGGCCCACTGCCTCGGCTACGCCGTGCACATCTGGACCAACGGCGACCAGGATGAGACGCCCGCGGGATACGAGCGCTTCTACAACTCCGGGGCCGACGGGGTGATGACCTCGAAGCCGAGCCAGCTCCGGGCCTGGCTGGACGACCACGGGATCAGCGCGCCGGACGGCAAGAACCCGCTGACCTGGCCGGTGGAGTGTCCCGTGCCGCCCCCCTCCGGACCCGCGCAGAACCCGCAACAGGCTCCGACCCCGAAGCCCTCCTGCAAGAAGGGGAAGCACCGCAAGAAGGGCATCTGCGTGCCGAAGAAGTGCCGAAAGCACAAGGTGCGCAGCGGCCGCCGCTGCGTCGTGCCGAAGAACTGGAAGGCGCGCCACCGCAGCGCCGGCCCGGCAGTCCGCGGCTAGAGATCCGCAGCTAGATATCGCCCGAGAAGGTGTCGCAGGCCTCGAGCTTGCCCGAGTCGAAGCCGGTCTGGAGCCAGTGATCGCGCTGCTCTGAGGTGCCGTGGGTGAATGACTCGGGGTCGATCCGCCCCTGGGTCTGCTGCTGGATGCGATCGTCGCCCACCGCCGCGGCCGCCGTCAGTCCCTCCTGAAGGTCCCCGTTCTCCAGGATCCCGCGGTCGTAGGTCGAGCGCGCCCAGACGCCCGCGAGGCAGTCGGCCTGCAGCTCGAGGCGCACCGAGAGCGCGTTGGCGTCGTCCGGGTTGGACTGGCTCTGCTGGCGGACCTTCTGCTCGATGCCGAGCTGCTGCTGGACGTGATGGCCGAGCTCGTGGGCGACGACGTAGGCCTCGGCGAAGTCTCCAGGCGCCTTGAAGCGGTCCTGGAGCTCCCTGAAGAAGCCGAGGTCGAGGTAGACCCGCTGGTCGAGCGGGCAGTAGAACGGCCCGGTCGCCGCCGAGGCCAGCCCGCAGCCCGACTGCACCTGGCCCTGGAAGACGACGACCTTCGCGCGCTGATAGGGCTTACCGGCGGCCTGGAACTGCTGCGTCCAGAAGGCCTGGGCATCCCTCTGGACGAAGTCGACGAACTGGACCTCCTTCTCCTCGTCGGGGCTGCCGGGGACCGAGTTGTTCCCGGTCCCGCTCGGCGGGACCTGCGGGAACGCGCTGGTGGGATCGGGGATGTTGAAGCCGCCGCCGCCTCCGCCCTTGACGAAGAGGAGATAGACGATGACCAACACGATGATCGTGCCGATGCCGCCGCCCCCGAGGCGGCCCATCGGGATCGGCATGCCGCCCCCGGCGCCGCCGAAACCTCCTCCCGCGCCGCGCCGGTCCTCAATGTCGGCGCTGCGCTTCCCGGGCTTCCACTTCATCCGCGGCCACTCTATCCCGGCCCCAACCGCGAGACTGCGCGCCGTGGGCGAGCGATCGATTCCCGCTCAGATGGAGAGCCACCTCGCGCGGGTTCTGCCCGAGCGGGCGGGGGCGCCGACTCGCGTGCGCCTGACTCAGCGCGGGGAGATGGTCCAGCGCCCCGGCGGCAGGCGGCTCGAGTTCCGTGCCGTCCAGGAGTACTCGGTGGGGAAGGTCGGGTTCGAGTGGCGCGCGTCCTTCGGGCCCAACCCGCTGGTGCGCGTCAGGGTGCTCGACCGCTACCGGGACGGCGAGGGACTGTTGGTCGCCAAGATCTGGGGCCTGGTCGCCGCGACGCGCAGCAGCGGGCCGGATACCGACCGCGCGGAGGCGATTCGCTACCTCGCCGAGCTGCCGTGGGTCCCACACGCGATCGTCTCCAACCCCGAGCTCTCCTGGCGGGAGCTCGGGGACGACACCGTCGAGGTCTCCACGCTCGTCGGCGGCAAGGCGGTCAGCGTCAGGTTGGAGCTCGGCGACGAGGGGCTCGTGCGCGCCGCCTCGGGGATCAGGCCGCGGCTCGCCGGCAAGACGGCCATCGAGACCCCGTTCGCCGGCAGATTCGGTGACTACGTCGAGCTGGGTGGGATCCTCGTGCCCGGCAGCGCGGAGGTGAGCTGGGAGCTTCCCGAGGGGCCCTTCACTTACTGGCGGGGCGAGGTCGCCTCGCTCGCGCTCGAGTAGGCGTCGAGCGTCCGCCGCTGCGAGAGCACGTAGAGCAGGATCAGGGATGGGATCACGGTGAGCGCGGCCGCTACGAAGACGATGATCACCGCCGTCAGGGTGGCCGACGCTCCCGCCGCCCCGGAGATGCTCAGCGAGGTGGGCAGGATGTAGGGGAAGGCGGCTGCGTAGTAGCCCCAGATGACCGCGGCCCCGGCGCCCACCGCCGCCGCCCGCAGCCCGTAGTTCCGCCCGCTCACGAGCAGGACCAGCGCCGCCAGGCCGCAGATGGCGGAGAGGATCACCAGGGCGATGCCGGGCCAGGAGGTGAGCCCGTCGTAGACGTAGCGCCCGTCCGCATGGAGCGCGATCACGCCCACGACCGCGGCGGCTCCGGCCACCACCGCCGCGGCGAGAGCGCGGCGCTCGAAGTAGTCACGGAGCTCCTCGTCCCCGCCCGCCCCCGAGTCGCGCACCAGGAAGATCGCCGCCGTGTAGGCCGCGACGAGCACGAAGAGCACGCCCGTCGCGAGCGGCAGGAAGCCCGTCCAGCTCGTGGTGGGATCGCCGTCGCCGGCGGCCGGGACCTGGCCGGCCGCGATCGCGCCGACGACGGTTCCCATGAAGAAGGGCGTCAGCACCGACGCCAGGCCGAAGACTCGCGTCGCTGGGCGTTGTACGGGGCCGGGCAGCGCGTGGCGGAAGGCGAATCCCGCGCCCCGCAGGACGATCCCGAGCGCCGCCAGGGCCAGAGGGATGTAGAGCGTGCTCATGATCGCCGAGAAGGCCTCGGCGAACGCCGTCCAGAGGACGACAAGCACGAAGATCAGCCAGACGTGGTTGGCCTCCCAGACCGGCCCGATCGAGCGGTCGATCTGCCCGCGGACCCGCTCTGCGCGCTCGCCCCGGCCGGCGAGCAGGTCCCAGACGCCGGCGCCGAAGTCCGCCCCAGCGAAGACCGCGTAGAGCGTCACCCCGATCCAGAGGATCACCGCGCAGACGTCGGCGCTGCTCATGCGGAGGCCTCCGATCCCTCGCCCGGCGGCGGGCCGTAGGGGATCTCACCCGCCTCCTCGGGGACGCCCTCACGCCAGCGCCGCGAGAGCGCGCGCAGGACGGTGACCGCGGTGACCCCCAGACCGATGTAGAGCGCCATCGTCACCCCATACACCCACCAGATCCCCTGGGCGGGCGTCACCGCGTCGGAGGTGCGCATGAAGCCGTTCACGATCCACGGCTGGCGGCCGACCTCGGTGACGATCCAGCCGCACTCCAGGGCGATGATCGCCCCCACCCCGGCGACCGCGCAGATCCGGAGGAACCATTTCGTCTGGGGGAAGTCCCGCCGGCGCCACCAGGAGATCGCGAACCAGACCGCGAGCAGGAAGAGGCCGGTGCCGACCCCTACCATCGTGTCGAAGGCGTTGTGCAGCAGGGTGTTCGCGGGCGGGCGGTCATTCGGCGGGATCTGGTCCAGGCCCTTGACGTAGGTGCTCGTGCTGAACCCGACCAGGATCGAGTCCAGCCCGGGGATTCCGATGCCGCCCTTGACCTCGCCGTCCTTGCAGATCCCGCCGATGTACTCGGTCTGATCGTCGCCGCTCTTGTAGATGCACTCCATCCCGGCGAACTTGGCGGGCTGATCGTCGGCGATGGCTCGCGCGGCCGTGTCGCCGACGAAGAGCTGGATCGGCGAGGCGATCGCCGCGACGGTGAACGGGATGATGAAACCGAGCCGGTGGTAGCGGTCCCGCCGGCCGCGCAGCATGCCCACCGCGTAGACCGACGCGATCAGGAAGCCGGTGACCATGTAGGCCGCCAGGAACATGTGGAAGAACTCGTAGCCCGTTGCAGGGTTGAAGAGCACCTCGAAGGGCTTGACGTGAGTGACGTTGCCGGCGGAGTCGAGGTCGAAGCCCTGCGGCTGGTTCATCCAGGAGTTCGCGGCGATCACGGAGAAGGCTCCCCCGATCCCGGAGATCACGATGGGTATCGCGGTGAGCATGTGCGCCCGGGGCGTGAGCCGCTCCCAACCGTAGATGTAGATCGCGATGAAGATCGCCTCGAGGAAGAAGAAGATCCCCTCGATCGCGAAGGCGATGCCGAAGGCGTCGCCGAATCGGTCCATGAACCGCGGCCAGAGCAGCCCGAACTCGAACGAGAGGACGGTCCCCGTCACCGCTCCCACGGCGAAGAGGACGGCGACCGCCTTCGACCAGTTGCGGGCGAGGCGCAGGGCCTCCTGGTCGTTCTTTCGATGGCCGTGCCACTCGGCGAGCAGCATCATCAGCGGGAAGGCGACGCCCAGGCAGGCGAGCACGATGTGGAAGCCGAGCGTGAACCCCATCTGGTTCCGCGCCGCCAGCAGGTTGGACGACGAATCCGCGAGCAGGGGAACCAGGTTCGGCATCAGATCCGCGCGAGCCTATCCCGTGGTCGTGTCGCGATCACAGGATCGCGGTGGGATTGAGGGGCGATCCGGTCCCTCCCGCGATGCGGAGGGGAGCCGCCGCGAACAGAAACTCCCTGCGCCCGGCCTGATCGCAGCTCACCGCCAGCTCCTCGAGCAGCAGGTAGTCCAGCAGCGGCATCCCCATGGCGTTCAGGGAGAGCACGTGGATCGGGAAGCCGACGCCCTCGGTCGTGCTCGGTGCCGTGTCGTTGTTGCCGTCGCAACCCAGCACCGCGACCCGGCGGTCCGCGAGGAAGTCCGCGCAGCTCGGATGAAGCCCGGCCTTCGCGTCGGCCGGGTCCCATCCCTCGACCTCCTCGAGGCGACGGCCGTGCCCCGTCCTGACCAGCAGGATGTCGCCCTCGCCGACCGTCACCCCGTGCTCGCTCTCGGCTCGCTCGAGGTCCGCCGGGAGGATGTGCTCGCCCGGCTCGACCCAGTCTGTTCCCCGCATTCGCGGAACGTCCAGCAGAACGCCGCGACCGACCAAGCCGTCCTTCATGACCTCCACGGTCCCCACGGCCGCACCGTCGTCGGTGACGGAGTCGCTGGGTTTGCCGTTGTAGAGCTTGCCCTCGAACGAGACATGGCAGAGAGCGTCGAGATGGCTGTGAGAGTCGTTGTGGTAGTCGACCCCGATGTAGTCCTTGGCGAAGCCGAGCCCGTCCGGATGCTGCCGAGCCCCGAGCATGGTCATGTGGTGATCCGCCGGCTCGGGGTTGTCCGGCTCCTTCTCGGTGTTGAGCGCGCGGCTCAGGCTTACGGTTCGCCCGCGCACCGCCAGTCGGGTGGCCGCGGCGACCCGCTCCGGCGTCAGGTAGTTGAGCGTGCCGCGTTCGTCGTCGGGACCCCAGCGTCCCCAGTTGGAGACGCGATCGAAGAGCTCCCGGAACTCGCTCGCCGAGACATCGTTTCCGCCGGCGGGCGTCACGAGGCGGCAACCGTGACCGAGAAAGCGGCCTCGTAGCTCTCCCCGGCCTGGACCGAGGTCAGGTCGCGCCCGCTCACGAGGGCGTTGGTCGGCGCCGTCATCGGCTCGAAGGCGATCACATCGTCGTCATCCGGGGCGTAGACCTGTGCATAGGGATAGCCGTCACGAAACGAGACCTCCACCCGCCGGCCACCGCCCTCGAGGACGAATGGCGCCGAGGCCTCCGGGGCCATGAACTCATCGTCGAAGGTCTTCGAGGAGAGCGGACCGGCGGTAATCCGGGCCTCGGCGGTCCTGCCGCTCGGAAGCTCCTCGGCGTCGAGCACGACGCGCTCGCTCACCGGAATATCAACCCACCACGTGCTCCGCTCCACGCCGGGCAGCCGGAAGTAGGGGTGATAGCCGAAGGACACCGGCACGGCGGCGTCGCCGGTGGCGGTCACTCTGGTCTTGATCGTCAGGATCGGCCCCGCGAGCGTCGCCTCGACGTCGACCCGATGAGGAAAGGGAAAGGCGGCGAGCAGGTCGTCGCGGGCGCCGAAGTCGAAGCTCGCGGCGAGAGCTCCGCCCATCTCGACCGCCTCATGGCGCTCGACGCGCCAGCCACTCGCCCCCGACAACAGCCCATGGATCGGCAGGCCGTTTGGATCGAGGGAGAGGGGCAGTCCCGACTCGTCGAGGTCGACCTCCCGCCCGTCCACGGCGAAGCGCTTCCTGGACACCCGATTCGCCCACGGGTGGAGCAGCGGGATTCCCATGGTCGAGTGCTTCTCCACGTACGCTCGCAAGCCCCCGCGCTGGCCGAGCAGCTCGTCGCCGCGGTGGCGGAGCGAGCAGCCGACCATTCCCGCGGCCGGAACGAACGCGGCCTCCAGCTCGCCCGCCTCGAAGGACAGGGTCAGCGCCTGGAATCCCTCGATCTCCCGCTCACCGATCATCGTCGCTGTCGTCCCCGGTCAGCGAGAGCAGATAGGGACGCCCTCCCGCCTGGTCGATCGCCACCCGAGCGATCACCTGCTGCATCGTGATGGTGCGCTGGGGCCGGCCATTGCCGATGAAGGTGAAGGCCCAGCGCGGGATCGTGGCCAGCCGGTTCTTGAAGCCGGTCAGGAACGCGAGGTGGACGAACAGCCACACCATCCAGCCCAGGAAGCCGGAGAGCCGGATGCCCTTGAAGCTGACCACGGCCCGAAAGCGGGAGATGGTCGCCATGCTGCCCAGGTCCCGGTAGTGGAACGGCTTGGGCTCCTCTCCGCGGAGACGGCGCAGGATGGTGTTCGAGGCGTGGATCCCCTGCTGCATGGCCACCTCCGCCACGCCGGGCAGATCGTCCTGGGACATCATGTCGCCGACCGCGAACACCTCCGGATGGCCGGGCAGGGTGCAGTCCGGCAGCACGCTGACGCGCCCCGCGCGGTCGACCTCCGCCCCCGTCGCCTCCCCCAGCATCTTGGCCAGCGGCGAAGCCTCCACCCCGGCCGCCCAGACCTTGGTGTGTGCGGATATGCGCCGCTCATCGTCCCCCGACTTGACCACCACGCCGTCGCGATCGACGTCGGTGACGATGCTCGACATGTGCAGCTCGACACCGAGGTGCTCCAGCCCCCTCGCCGCCTTGCCCGAGAGCCGGTCGCCGAAGCTCGCCAGCACCTCCTTGCCGCCGTCGAACAGGAGGATCCTCGCGCTGCGGGGATCGATCACCCGGAAATCGTTCTTCAGGACCCGTCGGGACAACTCGGCTATCTGGCCGGCGATCTCTACTCCGGTCGGCCCCCCGCCGACCACCACGAAGGTGAGCCAGGCCCGCTGCTTCTCCGGATCCTCCTCCAGCTCGGCCATCTCGAACGCCCCCAGGATCCGGCCGCGGAGCTCGAGCGCGTCGTTGATCGTCTTCATGCCGGGCGCCCAGCGCGAGAACTCGTCGTGGCCGAAGTAGGAGCCCCCGGCGCCGGCGGCGACGATGAGGCTGTCGTAGGGCAACCCGAAAGCGTTTCCGTCCGCCCGCGTCCCGCTCACCGTGCGTTCCTCGAGGTCGAAGCCATCGACCCCGGCGAGCTCGACCTCGACGTTCTTCTGGCGTCGCAGCACGCTGCGAAGCGGCGGAGCGATCTCTCCCTCCGAGAGGATCCCGGTGGCCACCTGGTAGAGGAGCGGCTGGAAGAGGTGGTGGTTGTGCCGGTCGACCAGGGTCACCCGGACCGGGGCGCGGCGGAGCCGGCGGGCGGCGAACAGGCCCCCGAAACCGCCACCGACGATCACGACTCGATGGTGGTCGGACGCCATCGCTCCTCGAGAGCCCCTAGGCGCCGAGACGCTCGAGCAGGTGGTCCCCCACGCGCAGCGCGTTGGCCATCGCCGTCAGCGCCGGGTTGACCGCGCCGATGCTGGGAACGAAGCTCGTGTCGACGACGTAGAGGTTGTCGAGCTCGTGCGCCTTGCAGTTTGTGTCGAGGACCGAGTCGGCGGGATCGTCGCCGAAGCGGCAGGTCCCGGCCTGGTGCGCCACGCCGGCGACCGGAATCTCATTCTTCAGGTAGGCCTCATGGGGCAGCAGGTGCTTGTGCATGCCGAGATCGTCGAGCATCGACTTGAGCTTGTCGTAGAGCTGCTGCTTGGGCTTCTGGTTCGAGTAGCTGTAGCTCAGCCTGATCGCGCCGTCGTCGGTGAGCGTGACGCGGTTGTCGGGCCTCGGCAGGTCCTCGGTCGAGAGCCAGAAGTCGACCGCGTGGTCGGCGACCTTCTCGAGGGTCCACTCGGGCGCGAGCTTGGTCTCCATGGGCTTCTCGCCTCGGAACATCGGTGCCTGTGACTTGCCGACCATCTGGATGTTGCCGAGGGGATAGCCGAACTCCTCCGTGGCGAAGTAGAAGTCGTTGAGCCCGAGCGTCTTCTGGAAGACGGTGGGATTCGGCTCCTTCGACAGCGCCAGAACCGCCTGGCTGTTGTGGAACATGTAGTTGCGGCCGACCTGGTCCGAGCCGTTGGCGAGGCCGTTCGGATGCTTGTCGTTGGCCGAGGCGAGCAGCAGCTTCGCCGAGTTGGCGGCCCCACACGAGACGACGACGATGTCGGCCCCGTATGCCTCGATCTCGCCGTCGCGCTCGACCACCACCTCGGTCACCGCCCTGCCATCCGCGTCGGTGCGCAGCGAAGTCACCTTCGCATTGGTGAGCAGCGTGACGTTGTCGTGCTCGAGGGCGGGCCGGACCGCGATCACCTCGGCATCGGACTTCCCGTGCACGAGGCAGGGGAAGCCGTCCATGGCGTTGCAGCGGACACAGGCGCTGTACGGCATGTTCGACTCGTCGAGCATCACCCCGCAGGGGGCGTGGAACGGCCGGTAGCCCGCCGCGGCGAGATCGTCGGCGAGTTGCTGGATCCGAGGCTCGTGTGAGACGGCCGGGAACGGGTAGGGCGCGCTCGCCGGCGGCTCGGTCGGGTCCTCACCGCGGGCACCGTGCACCTGGTAGAGCGCCTCCGCCTGCGTGTAGTACGGCTCCATCTCGTCGTAGGAGATCGGCCAGGCCGGCGAGACGCCGTCCTCGTGCTGGATCTCGCCGAAGTCCTCGGCGCGCAGGCGGTAGAGCGCCGCGCCGAACATCTTCGTCGCCCCGCCCACGTAGTAGTGGACCTGAGGAGCGAACCCCTTTTCCTTCTCGTCGTACCAGGTGTCATCGGACTGGTAGCGGCCGTCGATGAAGACGTCCTCGGCGCGCCAGTTCTGCGGCTCGCGCGGCAGGAAGTCCCCGCGCTCCAGCAGCAGGATCCTCTTCCCCGAGGAAGCGAGTCGATGAACGAGCGTTCCGCCGCCGGCGCCGCTGCCGATCACGATCACCTCGTAGTCGCTCATGCGTTGACGCCGTACTCCTCGAGGCGCTCGCTGAGGATGATTCGCGAACCGGCCTCGATCAGAGCGAGGTGGGAGAAGGCCTGGGGGAAGTTCCCCAGGTGGCGCCCGGTGCTGGTGTCGAACTCCTCGGCGTAGAGGCCGAGAGGCGACGCGATCCGCAGCAGTCGGTCCATCAGGTCCCGAGCCTGCTGATGCTCGCCGATGATCGCCAGGCCCGAGACCAGCCAGAAGGAGCAGATCAGGAAGCTGCCCTCCTTCCCCGAGAGCCCGTCGTCGGTCTCAGTGGTGACGTAGCGGAGCACGAAGCCGTCCTCGGTGAGGTCGTCGGCGATCGCCAGGACGCTCTTGCGGAGCACATCGTCGCTCCCGGGAAGGAAGCCGAAGATGGCGGCCAGGAGCGTCGAGGCGTCCAGCGCGTCGGTGTCGTAGTGCTGGCGCAGGACCCCGTCGCGAACCCCGTTGGTCAGGATGTCCTTGCGGATCTCCTCCGCAACCTCTCCCCACTTCGCCTTGCTGTCGGAGTCCCCTCGGATCTCGGCGAGCTTCGAGGCCCGGTCCATCGCGACCCAGCACATCAGCTTGGACGAGACGTATTGCTGAGGCTCCCCGCGGGCCTCCCAGATCCCCTGGTCCGGGTTCTTCCAGACGCTCGTCGCGCACTCGGCCTGCGCCTGGACCACGGGCCAGAGCCCGCGCGGCAGGCGCTGGCTCCGGCGGCTGTGCAGCAGGATGGAGTCGAGGGCGGCGCCGAAGACGTCGTTCTGGCGCTGGTCGAAGGCGCCGTTGCCCACGCGCACCGGTGAGGCACCCGCGTAGCCCGAGAGGTCGTCTCGCGTCGACTCGGTCAGGTCCCGTCTGCCGTCGATCCCGTACATGATCTGAAGGGCCCCGTCCTCGTTCGCATCGAGCTCGCCGAGGAACTGCATGAACTCGTTGGCCTCCCAGTCGAGGTTCATGTAGTGGAGGGCCTGAAGCGTGAAGGTCGAGTCCCTGATCCAGGTGAATCGGTAGTCCCAGTTGCGCTCACCGCCAGGGGTCTCCGGGAGCGACGTGGTCAGGGCCGCCACCGTCGCGCCGGTGGGCATGTAGGTCAGCCCCTTGATCGTCAGCGCCGAGCGAGAGATGGCCTCGCGGTACGGGTGATCGACCATCCGCGCCTTGGAGATCCAGCGCCGCCAGTA
>DATBHQ010000110.1:0-2221 GCA_036557385.1 Solirubrobacterales bacterium
GCCGAGCCCGGCCGCCTTGGCCAGGTAGAGCGCGCGGTCGATGTGGAAGCCCTGGGTGACGACGATCGCCGAGGAGACCTCGAAGATCCGCTTCGCCCTGACCATGGTGGCGTAGGTGTTGAAGCCGGCGTGGTCCGTGAAAATCACCCGTCCCGGGACGCCCGCGCGCATCAGGGCCGCGCGCATCGTGTCCGGCTCGTCATAGCGCCAGGAGCCGTGATCGCCGGAGACCAGGATGCGATCAACCTTGCCCGCGTTCCAGAGCTCGACCGTCCGCTGGACGCGGTCGGCGAGCATCGAGCTCATCGTCCCGTCGGGCCTGACCTGCGCGCCGGGGACGATCGCCGCCTGGGCGTGGGAGAGCTTCGCGATGTCGCTGGTGGCCTCCCCGCGAGTGCTGAGCACGATGTACGCGTTCGCCGCCAGGACCGCCAGCACCAGCGTCCCGAACGCGAGCGCCAGGGCCCGCAGCGCGTTGACCAGGTTGAGCGCCGGGGGCAGCGTGGGCAGGCGGAGTCGAGCCAGCACCGGGCTGACCGTAGCGGATCAGGCGGCCGCGGCAGGCGAGTTCGCGGCCGGGCTCAGTCCCGCTCGCCTGGGCGCTCGGGCTTGGCGTGCTGCGGCATGAGCGCGCCGGTCGAGCGCTCCCGGTCCCTGGCGATCAGCCTGCGCGCCTCGGACTCCCCCTCCTCGGGCAGCAGCGAGCGACGCAGGTCGTGCGCGTCGAAGATCTCGTCGAGGTCCTCCCGGGTGAGCGTCTCTCGCTCGAGCGCATTGGTGGCCAGGTCGTCCAGGCAACGCCGGTTGAGCTGCATCAGCTGACGGGCGCGCGCGTACGCGAGATGCGCCAGCTCCTGCGCGTTCTCGTCCACGTCGCGGCGGGTGCGGTCGGAGAGGGCGTAGTCGCCGGTCGGCTGGGCGATGGGCGCGCTGTCCGGCGGGCCGTGCGAGATGGTCATGCCGAACTCGGTGACCATCTGCACGCAGATCCGCTGGACCCTCGCCAGGTCGTCCGCGGCGCCCGAGTAGCCCTCCCCGAAGACCTCCTCCTCGGCCGCCCGGCCGCCGAGCAGGATGACGATCTCGTCCATCAGCTGCTTACGCGAGCGCAGGTAGCGGTCCTCGGCCGGCGAGTGCGCCACGAAGCCGAGCGAGGGACCGCGAGGGACGATGCTGAGGATCTCGGGCGGGTCCAGGCCGCAGAGCCGCCGGCAGAGGGCGTGGCCTGCCTCGTGGTAGGCGACGATCCTCCGTTCCTCCTCGGTCAGCCGTCGCGACTGCTGAGAGCCGACCGTCTGGCGCAGCAGCGCCTCGTCGAGGTCCTCGCGCGCAATCGACATCCGGCCCGCCCGCCCGGCGATGATCGCGGCCTCATTCAGCGCGTTGGCGAGCTGCGCGCCGGTCAGCCCGGTCGTCTTGCGCGCCACGTCCGTGAGGTCCACCGTGTCGGCGAGGGTCTTGTCGCGAGCGTGCGAGCGCAGGATCGCCTCGCGGCCGTCGCGGTCGGGCGGGGCGACCAGGACCTGGCGGTCGAAGCGGCCGGGCCGCAGCAGCGCCTTGTCGAGCTTCTCGATCTGGTTCGAGGCCGCCAGCACGATCACGGTGCCCGGGTCGCGCTCGAAGCCGTCGAGCTCCACCAGCAGCTGATTCAGCGCCTGCTCACGCTCTGAGGTGCCTCCATCACCGGCACCCGAGCCGCGGTGGCCACCGACAGCGTCGAGCTCGTCGATGAAGACGACGGCTCGCCCCGAGCGGCGGGCCTCCTTGAACAGGCGGCGGATCCTCGCGGCGCCGCGGCCGACGAACATCTCCACGAAGCTCGAGCCGGAGGCGGCGAAGAAGTCGACTCGGGCGTGGGAGGCGACCGCCCGGGCCAGCATCGTCTTCCCGGTGCCGGGCGGGCCGTAGAGCAGGACGCCGCGCGGCGCCCGCGCCCCGAGCGCCGCGAAGCGCTTGGGGTCCTTGAGCCACTCGGCGACGTCGACCAGCTCCTCCTTGGCCGCGTCGACGCCCTGGACGTCGTCCCAGCGGACCGTGCCGGTGGCGCTCGCCTTGACCGATTCCGGCCGGGTCGTGCCCATCGTCGTTCGCAGCAGGAGAACGAAGACGATCAGGATCCCTGCCGAGAAGAACACCCCGAAGACGGGGTACCACTCGAAGAAGAAGTCGGTGATCGATGCGGGCAGGGGCATATTCGGGCGCCTGGACTACCTATCGGCAC
>DATBHQ010000111.1:0-2702 GCA_036557385.1 Solirubrobacterales bacterium
GACGGCGTAGTCGCGGCGCCCGAGCCACCAGGCGAAGCCCACGATCAGGCCGGCGAGGCCGATCAGGCCGAACAGCAGCCAGGCCCAGTCGTGCGAGAAGTCGTGCGTGCCGAGCAGCCAGTTGCCGCTCGGCCAGATCCCGAGCGTCTCGAGCGGCGAGACGACGTAGCGGAGCTTCGAGTTGGTGTCGGCGACGTTCCCGATCGATCCGGAGCGGAAGAAGTCGAGGACCTTCGGCAGCTCGACCAATCCGACGACCACCAGCACGATCGCGGCTGGGATCACGATCGGCAGCGAGGAGCGAACCACCCGCCGAATGCCCTCGGCGCCCCCCTCTCGGCGGATCCGCAGCAGATGTGCCAGTGCCCAGACGCCCGCCGTGATCGCGAGCCAGGCGACCCCCGGCAGGCTGTAGACGGGAACCATCGCGGCCGTGATCAGCGCGAGCCCGATGACGATCGCGATCCGGCCGTCGCGTTCCCGCTCGAGCTCCCGCAGGGCGACGGCGAAGGCGATCACGAACATGCCGGCGATCAGCTCCTTGAACCCGGCGATGCCGAGCACCGAGGCGGTCAAATAGGCGAACCCCACCAGGGTGGCGCCGATGACGTGTCGCCAGCCCGGCAGCCCCCGCAGCAGGCCGAGCGAGGTGATTGCGGTGAGCATCGGCGCGGCGACCAGCAGGCCGAGCCAGCCCTGGAGCGGCTCGGTGCCGAGCAGGTTCGTGACCGTCGCCACCAGGCTGTGCGGGCCGAGCGGATACCCGTTGACGATGCTCTGCGGCTGTGGCCCGGTGGGGTCGAGCAGGTAATCCGTGTCGACCAGGTGCATCGCCATGTCGTTGTTGAGCCCGACCCCGGGGATCCCGATGTGCCCGCTGGCGATGAAGGGGAGCGAGGCGAGGATCGCCGCGACGACGGCGACGGGGAGCCCGAGCCCGACCGACGGGCCGAGGATCGCCTCCCGGCGAGCGATCAGGAAGGCGATCGAGGCGACCACGATGATCGCGCAGCAGACGAGTGAGGTTCCGCCGTGGCCGGGCAGCCGAATCGCCAGCGTGCAGACCAGGATCAGGACCGACAGGCCGACCGCGCCCTCCAGGAAGGAGGCGTGGTGGCGGCCGAGGACGAGCAGTAGGGCGCGGCCCACCAGCAGGGAGGCGAGCAGGATTATCCCTGCGGAGAGATACGTACCCAGGAATAGGGTCAAGAGGGGTGGGGAGGATATGGAGTCGGCTCGAAAGCGGGACTAAGCGGGGATGCGGTTCCGCCGGGATTCCCCGCGCTCGCGCCCGAGCGTGGCGAACTGGTCGAGCGGATAGCCCCAGCGCATCCGGCGCAGCACGCCCCAGTCCGAGCGCCGGCGCACCGACTCCACGAACCGGCGCCGCTCGCGGATCCGCTCGCGGTGGGTGGAGATCCAGCGGTAGCTGTCGAGCTTCGCCCGCAGGAAGGCCGGGCCGCGGATCAGGCAGTAGCCCCACATCATCAGCTCGCTGAGCGCGAGCAGCGGCGCGAGCGTGACGCGGGTGAGGCCGCGCGTGTCGGCGAGCAGCATCGACCAGCGGTTGCGCTCGAGCAGGAACAGCTTGTGGGGGAACATCGTCAGGTGGTAGTCGTGGCTGACGCTGGAGGCGGGCACGCAGTGGATCTCCCTGCCGGCCACCGCGAGCAGCCAGGAGAGCTCGACGTCCTCGTGGTAGAGGAAGCCGCTCTCGTTCCAGCCGCCGAGCTCCTCGAGCAGCTCGCGGCGAATCAGGAAGGCAGCGCCGTGCAGGCCGCTGACCCGAAAGGGCGCCGAGCCGGCGCGCTCACGCGGCTGCCCGAGCCAGCGGTTGAAGCCGAGCCCGGTGACGTTGACGTTCTGACCCGCGGCGTTGATCCGGCCGGGGTCGGACTCGAGCAGGATCAGCGGGCACGCGGCCCCCGCCTGTGGCGCCGCCTCCAGGAAGGCCACTAGGGGATCGAGCCAGCCGGCGCTGACGACCACGTCCATGTTGAGCACCGCCAGATAGCTCCCGCGGGCCTCGGCCAGCGCGAGGTTGACGGCGCCGGCGTACCCGCGGTTGGTCGTCGATCGCAGCAGCCTGACCGACTCGTGGCTCTCCGCGGCGGCCTCGGCGATCCGCTCGCTGCCGTCGGAGGAGGCGTTGTCGACCACCAGGACCTCGATCTCCGTCTCGCCGGTGTCGGAGACCAGGGCATCCAGGCAGCGCCCGAGCGCGTCGGCGCCGTTGTAGTTGACGACTACGACCGAGACCAGGGCGATCAGCTCGCGGCGTGCTTCCCGGCGGCGTCCTCCTCGAGCATCCGGCTGAGCCGTCCGCTGAAGATCGAGATGAAGAGGACGGCGGAGATCACCTGTAGCCCCAGGACGAGGAAGCTGGTGGTCAGGACCAGGGCGCGGGTGTCGGTGAAGACGTTGTTGCCCGCCCACTGGATGGTCAGCTGGATCAGCTTGGCGAGGGAGCCCAGCATCAGCAGCAGCCCGATCAGCCCGACGCCGCCTCTGAACCGCACCGAGATCACCCAGCGCAGCCAGCGCGGCGGCTCCTTCCCCGCCTCGACGCCGTAGAGCGCGGCGGCCACGCCGAAGATGACGAGCTGGAACGCCGCCAGCACGCCCAGCGCGGCCACGATGAAGCTGTGGATGTTGAGCCCGAGGTAGGAGGTGTGCACCGGCCCGTCCGAGAGGACGACCGC
>DATBHQ010000112.1:0-10648 GCA_036557385.1 Solirubrobacterales bacterium
GCCGACTCTTCCGCGTCCGTTCATTGCCCGAGGAGGAAGTTGAGGAGGTCGTTGGTGGCCGAGCCGCTCGACCCGTTCGCGTTCGGGTTGAGGACCTGCGGCAGGGGCGGCAACTGCGGCAGCTGGGGCAGCTGCGGGAGGAGGTCCTTCAGCTGCTGCTGGACCTTGTCGGGGAGCTTGGTCGGGTTGACTCCCGGCGGAAGGATCTTGTGGAGGTCCTGCTGCTTCTGCTGCGGCGTCTGGGGCTGGGCGGGCTGCGTCTGCGGCTGCTGGCCCGGCTGTGCGGGCTGGGACGGGGTCGTCTTGAGCGCCGCGGTCGCCGCGTGCGTGTGAACCGACCCGTTGCAGATCGTCGGAACGATGTTCGCGGCGCCGACGTTGTTCGGGCACACGGAGGCGTCGTAGGGCGGAAGGTTGCCGAACAGGCCGCTCGGCCGGCGCGCGTAGTTGATGCCGGGCTGGCGGTCGCCGAGGAGGGCAGCGCACTCGGCGAAATCGGCCGGGTTGGTGGTGGTTCCCCCGCCCTTGGCCGGGAGCTGCGGGCCGGTCTGGTAGCCGCAGGGGCCGGGGACGCCTGGCGCGGCGACCAGGGTGATGCCGAGCGCGTGGCCGAGCTTGTCGAACAGGTTCAGCGAGTTGGTCTGGATGTACGCGTAGTTGAGGAGGCCCTCCATGCCGGTGAACCCGGGGTTGCCCCCGTTCGGGCCCGTGCCGGCGGGTGCGTTCCCCCACTTGCAGGTGACGGTCTGGTCGCCGTGTAGGGTCGTCCCGAGCTTCTGGTCCAGCGCCTGGACGCGCCGGTCGGCCTCGCCCGGCTGCTCGCGCAGGTCCCAGCGGGCGCAGGCGTCCTCCTCCACGGCCTGCTTCGGGTCGGCGATCGAGTCCAGGAATTGGGCGACCTGATCCGCGGCGGGGAACGCCTTGGTGCTGGACTGGTCCAGGGCGGCGATCTCGTCGTTCGAGTTCGCGAGCGCGGTCTTGCCGACGTGCGCGGCGCCGCCGAGTGAGGTGAGCGACTGCTCCGCGCCGCTGTTGAAGCTCGGCAGGTTCTTGCCGAGCTTGTTCAGGCCGGGGGCCGCGGCGTGGAGGTCGGCGAGCAGGGGCGTCGCGTTGGTCGCCAGGTTGCCGAGCTGGGCCATCGTCGGCTTCAGCTGGAAGAGGAAGTCATCGAGCAGGTCGAAGTTTTTCGCCAGGTCGTCGGAGCGCTCCGCCGAGATCGCCGCCGTCCGTCCCGCGTTGTCGATGAAGTTGACGACGTCCTGCCGGCGGCTGGCGAGCTGGGCGAAGATCGCGTCGGCGTTCGTGTTGAGCTCGGCGATCGTCGTGTTCTGGCGGCCGAGGATGTTCAGGACCTGCTTGAGCTGCTGGAGGGCCGGCGCCCCGGCGCGGATCGCCGCGTTCAGGTTCTCGGCGTTGCCGTCCAGCGCGGTCCCGAACTCGTTGATCAGCAGCTGGAGGCGGTCGCGGAAGGGCATGCGCAGGGTGTTCTGCGCGAGGTCGGGCTGGACGGTGGTCTTGTTGCGCGCCGCGGGGATCGTCCCGGTGAGCGGCTGGGAAGAGTTGCCGGGCTGGCAGTCGAGGTAGTACTCCGCGATCAGGGACTGCGGCTCCGAGGAGCAGCTCGCGTCGGCCTTGAAGGGCGGGAAGCCGCCGTCCTCGGAGACCGTCACGAGCGCCGTCTTCTGGGGCGTGATGTCGAGGTCCGTGATCGTGCCCGCCTTCGCCCCCGCAACCCTGAGCTCCGAGCCGCTGACGAGGCCGAACGCGTTGAAGAGCTCGACCTTGTAGGTCCTCGAGTCGTCCGCGCCCGCGAGGGTCACGGCAGTGCCGGCGAGCGCGGCGAGCAGCGCGAGTGTCACCCCGATCCGCCTCATGGTCCGAGGGGGGTCTCGTTGGGGTCACAGTCGACGGTGCCGCCCTGGGTGAGCTGGTCCTCGCTGAGGCCACGCTCGTTGGAGCCCGGGCAGCGGCGGAGGAACTTGGCCCCCAGCGCGTTGTAGAGGTCGTCGCCGTTGAGCGCGCTGCAGAGCGAGCCGAGTACCTGGAGGATCCCGCAGACGTTCACCCCGGGGACGGCCGGCGTGAACGCGTTCACCGTCGTCGAGATCCGCCCGATTCCGCCGAACGCGTCGGGGAATCCGGAGTGGCCGAAGTCGTCGAACCAGCCGGTCAGCTCGGGGCTGTAGGCGCGCAGCGTGGAGACCTGGTCGAGCGAGTCCCGCAGAGCGTCGGCGGAGGCGGGCAGGGTGCCGGGCCGCGAGGCCCCGTTCCGGTTGACGGGCCCGACGCCGATCTCCGCCAGCGGGTCCTGGAGGCGCGTCAGCTCGATCAGGTCGTTGGCCGCGCCGGGCGCCTTGATGATCCCGTTCACGCCTTGGACGGTCGGAACCGCGTCACGGGCGAACCCCCGCAGGCGCTTCGCGAACGGCTGGAGCTTGCGCGCCACCGGTCGCGTGTAGTCGATCAGGGGCTGGACGTCGTCCAGGGCGGCGCGCAGGTTGACGGCGGTGGTGTTGAACTGCCGCATGAAGTCGGGCAACTGTCCGACGGCGGAGGCGAGCGAGGACTGCTGCTGGCCGATCGTGCCCAACATCCCGTTCAGGTTCGAGACGAGCTGGGAGATCTCGGGGCTCTTCTGATCGAGCGTCGAGGTCAGGCCCGCGGCGTCGACGACCAGCCCATCGAGGTTCGCCTGATCGGAATTGAGCTCCCCGAAGACCCGCCGCGAGGTCGAGAGGAAGGGGTTGAGGTAGTGGAAGCCCTTGTTTGCCTGGGCGCCGACCGCGTCATAGGAGCGTGCGAAGCCGCGGATCACCCGCTTCAGGGAGTCGACCGTGGGCTTGTTGAGCGTGTCGAAGAGCTGGTCGAGGTCGACCTCGGAGGTGGTGTCCGCCGGGCCGATCGTCCCGCCCGATGAGATCGTCTGGCCGTCGGGCTTCGGCGGGAGGTCGAGGTCGACGTAGCGGTTGGCGATCCCCGAGAGCGACGCGGACCGGATCGTCGCGTGGGTTCCGTCGGGCAGCGGGGTGTAGGAGGAGTCCGAGATCTCCATCTTCACCAGCGCCTGGCCGTCGTCCGAGAGGGAGATCTGCTTGATGGAGCCGACCGGGACGCCGGCGACGTTCACGTTGTTGCCGGTGACCAGCTGGGAGGCGTTCTCGAACTGCGCGGTGACGGTGTAGGAGGAGCCGCCACCGAGAACCAGCAGCAGTATCACGACGATCGCCCCGAGCAGCGCAAGGGCGGCCGCGATGCGTCCGACGACGCTTGTTTTTGGCACTGGCTCCTCTACTTACCCGTTGCCCGTCAACCCGTTGCGCCGTGCCGGACCGCCCCCGCCCACGCACGAACGCTCTGCGATTCTCCCATCCCCACTTTTGGGGTGTCAAAGGGGAACCGTCGCCTCGATACCCGGATTCCGCACTGCCAAGCCGTTTGCGGCGCCAGCCCCGCGTTGAGTTGAAGTTAAGGACCTGTCTAAGCTCCGCCGGGTGGACCGTGCACCCGCTCACCTGGACTACGACTGGATCGTGATCGGCTCCGGCTTCGGGGGGTCGGTCGCCGCCCTGCGGCTGGCCGAGAAGGGCTACCGCGTCGCCGTCCTGGAGTGCGGCCGTCGCTACCGCGACGAGGATTTCGCCGAATCGACCTGGAACTTCCGCCGCTACTACTGGATGCCCAGGCTCGGGCTGCGCGGGATCTTCCGGATGACCGTCTTCAAGGACGTCTTCATCGTCTCCGGCTCCGGCGTCGGCGGAGGCAGCCTCGGTTACGCCAACACGCTCTATCGGGCGAGGCCGGCGTTCTTCCGCGATCCACAGTGGCGCGACCTCGGGGAGTGGGAGAGGGCGCTCGAGCCCCACTACGAGACCGCCGAGCACATGCTGGGCGTCACCGAATACCCGCTGGAGGGCCCGGCCGACGCTCTCCTGCGCGAGTACAGCGAGGAGATCGGCGTGGCGGACACCTACAAGCACACCCGGGTCGGAGCATTCTTCGGCGAGCCGGGAAAGGAGGTGCCGGATCCCTACTTCGGAGGCGAGGGGCCGCCGCGCTCGGGCTGCATCGGCTGCGGCAGCTGCATGGTCGGCTGCCGCTACAACGCCAAGAACACCCTGGTGAAGAACTACCTCTGGTTCGCCGAGAAGCTGGGGGTCGAGATCCTGCCCGAGCGACAGGTCACCGACATCGGCCCGATCGACGGGCCCGAGGCCGACGGCTCCGGGGGCTACATCGTGACGAGCGAGCGCTCAGGCGCCTGGCTGCGGCGGCGCCGCTCGACCCTGACGGCGCGCGGCGTCGTGCTCGCCGCCGGCGCCCTCGGAACCAATGAGCTGCTGGCCGAGTGCCGGCACCGCGGCTCACTGCCACGGCTCTCAGCGCGGCTCGGGGAGCTCGTCCGCACCAACAGCGAGTCGATCAACGCCGTGACGGCCCCGGACGACGAGCGGGACTTCGCCAAGTCGGTCGCGATCAGCTCCAGCATCTATCCCGATCCGGACACGCACGTCGAGGTCGTCACCTACGGCAGGCGCGCGGACTCGATGAGCTACCTCTTCACGCTGCTCACCGGCCAGGGCACGAAGCTCACCCGGCCGCTCCTCTGGCTCGCGCAGATCCTCCGGCATCCGCTCCGCTTCCTGCGACTGCTCTGGCCCGTCGGATGGTCTCGCCGGACCGTGATCCTGCTGGTCATGCAGACGCTCGACAACGCGATCCGGCTGCGGCCGAAGCGGCGCCTCCTCGGGCGGGGCATCCGTCTCCAGACCGAGCAGGACCCGAACAAGCCGAATCCCACCTTCATCCCCGCCGCGGACCAGGTGACCCGCTGGATGGCCGAGCGGACCGGAGGAGCCGCCCAGAGCGGGTTCAACGAGGCGCTCTTCAACATCCCGACGACAGCCCACATCCTCGGCGGAGCGGCGATCGGGGCAGACGCCGAGCACGGCGTGGTGGACGTCCGCAACCGGGTCTTCGGCTACGAGAACCTGATGGTCACGGACGGCGCGGCGATCCCCGCCAACCCGGGGGTCAATCCCAGCCTGACGATCACCGCGCTCGCCGAGCACGCCATGGCGCAGGTGCCGGCTCGGCAGACGGCTTCGCCAACAACGGCGGCCACAAAAATCGCCGCCGGATAGACGTGAGCATCTAGCCAACCGCGGCTAGATGCTCACTGGCCTTCGCCCAGTTGACGACGTTCCACCACGCATCGATGTAGTCCGGGCGCTTGTTCTGGTACTTGAGGTAGTACGCGTGCTCCCAGACGTCGACGCCGAGGATCGGGGTGTTGCCGTCGGAGACCGGGCTGTCCTGGTTCGCCGTCGAGACGACCGCCAGCCCGGAGCCGTCGTGGATCAGCCACGACCAGCCTGAGCCGAACTGGTTGACGCCGGCATTCTTGAACTCCTCCTGGAAGTCCGAGAACGAGCCGAACTTCTCGTTGATCGCGTCGGCCAGGTCACCCTCCGGCTCTCCCCCGCCGTCGGGGCTCATGATCTCCCAGAAGAAGCTGTGGTTCGAGTGCCCACCGGCGTTGTTGCGGACGGCGGTCTCCTTGTCGCCCAGGCTGGACAGGTTCTGGAGGACCTCGTTGACGTCCTTGTCCGCCCACTCGGTGCCCTCGAGCGCCGCGTTCGCCTTGTCGACGTAAGCCTGGTGGTGCTTGTCGTGGTGGACGCGCATCGTCTGCTCGTCGATGTGCGGCTCGAGCGCGTTGTAGTCGTAGGGAAGGTCCGGGACCTCGAAAGCCATTTGAACTCCTTCGTAGTGAGAAAAAGCTCGGACTTCTAATCTAACGATCGTGCACAGCGGCCCGCCCGGCGGAGGAACGTGGACCGGCGTCGCCGTGACGTTCGCGGGCGTCCTGGTCGGCGTGGCCGTGGCGCTCGCGGTGCCGTCACTGCGCGATGCCGTCTCCGACGCTTTCCACGGCAACACCGCCCAAATCCGCCACGACCTCGGCAACAGCGGGGCCGGCATCCTGCTGGTGGTCTGGCTGGCGCTCGTGCACGTGATCGTCTGGTACCCGGCCGAGATCCTCGATGCGGCGGCGGGCTACGTCTTCGGCTTCGGAGCCGGCTTCCCGCTCATGCTGGGCGCCTGGCTGCTGTCGGGACTCGCCTCCTACGCCGTCGGCCGGCATTTCGCGCGCCCGCTGCTCTACCGGCTGGTCGGGGAGCAGCGCTTCGCGCACGTGGAGAGGCTGATCAACCGCGGCGGCGCCGTCGCCCTGATCGGGATCCGCCTGATCCCGATCGTGCCCTTCAGCCTGATGGGCTTCGTCTGCGGCGCGGCCCGCGTCCCCCTCTGGAGCTACACCTGGACCACGGCGGTGGGCTATGCGCCGATCACCGCCTACTTCACCTACGTGGGGAGCCGGCTGGAGAGCTTCTCCGCGGAGGACCCGATCCTCTGGATCGGCGCTGCCGTCCTCCTGGCCTGCATGCTGGGCATCCGCTTTCTGCTTCCCGCGGCTGGCAGGCATGCTGAGAGCGCGCCGCAGCCGCAGCCGGAGGCGGAGCCGGAGCCCGAGCGGAGCTAGCGCGGCAGCGGGGTGCCGCGGGCGAGCCGCACAGCGAGCTCACGCAGGCGGCCGTCCTGCTCGCTGATCAGGCGATCCGCGGCGCGGTTCAGCTGCCTCAGGGCGCTGGGTGAGGCGTCGTCGAGCGGGGTGCTCACCTCGAGCGTGGTCTGGAAGCGGTAGTAGCTGCCCCGATCGAGCAGGTTCTCGACCCAGTGGGCTGCCGCATCCGCCTGGCCGTCGAGGAACGCGGCGATCAGGGCGGGGTCCTGGCGACGGGGCAGGATCCAGCCGATCCGCCCCCAGCGGCGAACCTGAGACTGCGGATGGCCCGTCTCGTGCTGGCCCGTGCCGAGCGAGACGAGAAGCAGGTCGCCGGCGCCGAGATGATGCGGCTCCTCGTCGCGTCGCTTGAGCGCCTCGACCACGGCCGCGACGGACGGGTTCGCGGCGAACACCCCGCCGTCGACCAGCGCGCGGCCCCCCAGGCCGTGGGAGGGGAAGTAGGTGGGCGCGGCGGACGTCGCCAGGCCCACGTCGACCATCGAGACGTCTCGGTCGGCGGCCTCCCTGGCGCGCCAGCGCTTGAAGAAGTGCGGGCCCGGCTCGCTCATGTCGTAGGAGGTGACGATCAGCTCGCGCAGCGCATCCCCGAGCCTGGCCTCGCCGAACCGGTCGCGGAGGGCCCGTTCGAGGCCCGCCGCGGAGTGCTTCGGCGCGATCCAGCCACCGAGGCTGAGCAGCTTGTGGAGGGTGTCGCCGAAGATCCGCGGGCCCTCGTTCAGATAGAGCTCGACGAGGTCGGAGCCGCTCAGGCGAGGCCTGGCCGGGTCAGCCGGATCCGGAACGGTCAGGCTCAGGGCGAGCAGCCCTCCCGTCGAGGTCCCGGCGAACATGTGGAAGCAGTCGGCGAGGCGCCGTTCCTCCCCGGCCTGCTCGCTGATCAGCTCCTCGAGTCGCGCGATCACCCGCGCCGCGATCAGGCCGCGGATGCCGCCGCCGTCGATCGAGAGCACTCGAAAGCGGTCCGGCCGGTCGGCTTGCATCGCTCTATCCTTCTGCCCCTCGGGGCGTGGCGCAGCCTGGTAGCGCGCACCGTTCGGGTCGGTGAGGTCCCCGGTTCAAATCCGGGCGCCCCGATTTCCTCGGCCTCACTTCGGCGGCAGGACCCGGAACTTCCTGACCGCCGGCGAGGCGTCGGTTCCCCCGGCGCCGATCGCCCGCACCTTCAGCTTGTGCTTGCCCGGCCGCAGCTTCGGGGTCCTGTACGGGGATGCGCAGCGCTTGAACTTGCGCTTGTCGAGCTTGCACTGGAAGGTCGCGTTCGGGTCGCTGGAGGTGAACTTGAACTTCGGCCGGGCCTTGCGCGTCTTCTTCGCGCCCTTTGTGATCTTCGTATCCGGGGCCTGGGGCGGCGACGGCTTGGGCGTCTGCACCGAGAAGGAGCGGGTCGCCACCGACGAGTTTCCGGCCTGATCGCTCGCCCTTGCACGGAAGGTGTACGAGCCATCGCCGAGCGGGCTCGCCGGGGCATCGCTGTTACCCGGCCCGGAGCAGGCACGGAAGGCGGCGGACCCCGTGTCGATCGAGCAGAGAAACGAGACCGGGCCGGCCGTATCGCTGCCGCTGAAGGTGAAGGTCGGGGACTGATCGGTGGTCACGCCGCTCGGCCCGCTGTCGATGCGGACGGATGGCGGGGTGCCGTCCACCTGGAACGTCCTGGTCGCATCGGTGGAGGTATTCCCGGCCGCATCGGTGGCCCTCACCCGGAACGTGTATGAGCCGTCGGGGAGCGGGCTCGTCGGCGTGTGCGTATCCCCCGGGCCGGAGCAGGTGCCGTAGCTCGCAACGCCGTGGTCGATCGAGCACTCGAAGCTGATCGGCGGGTTCGGATCGGTCGCAGCGAACGAGAACGTCGGCGTGCGGTCGTTCGTCAGCCCGGTCGGGCCGCCAGTCACGTTGGCGACGGGCGCGATCGAGTCCTCCACGTACGTCTCCGATGCCGCGGACGTGCCGAGGGTCGAGGAACATGGGGACACGTTGTTCGAGCCATCCTTCGCGGTCGCGTAATAGGTGGTGCTGGAGTTGTCGGCGACCATGCCGACCGCGATGCCCGGAGCGGCGAAATCGCTGGCGTTCCCGGAACCGACCTCGGTGCCGGTGCAGTTGGAGTCCGTGTAAAGCGTCACGGTCGAGCCCGCGTCCGCGCTGCCGAAGATCTTCGGGTTGTTGTCGTTGCTGGGCGAATCCGGCGTGGTCCCGTTAAGGCAGGGAACGGTGGGGCCGGTGCCCGGCGTATCCACGTCCACGAGGCCGGTCGCGGTGACGGACTGGCCGTCAGGGTTGGTGATCGTCACGTCGACCGGTCCGCTCGTCGCTGAGCGCGTATCCAGATCAAGCCTCACATGCGTCGGATCGGTGTAGATCACGTCGTTCACATTCACGCCGCCCGTCGCGGAGGCCGAGATGTGGCTCGGATACCCGGGGCCACCGGGATCGGGACCGGGGTCGAAGAAGCCCGAGCCGTCGGTAGATGTCCCCGCCACATCGACGGCGGTGGAGCACGCGTCCAGGGGAACCGTGCTCGGGGTCGCCGTGGAGGGCGCGGCGGGCGGCGGTGCCTTCAGCTTGATCACCCGGACGGCCCAGGAGTTGTTCGCGTTCGCGTACTCCTGGAACGTCCAGAAGGTCATGTTGTCGCTCGGGTCGACCACCGTCTGGGAGAAGTCGCCCCAGCGCTGGACCGGCTCGGTCGGTTGGATGTTGTAGGCCCCGCCCGGGGCCTGGGTGATCTGGAAGGCGTCGGTCTGGCCGGCCGGGTCGCCGGTCAGACGCCCGGAGGAGACGATGCCGGCCTGGTGGGTCGGCCCGGCCGCGCTGGCGTTGATCGACGCGTTGCCCTGGCCGTTCATCGCGATCGAGGGCATCCAGAACCACCTCGGGTTGGAGGCGGCCGGGTCGAAGACCGTGCCCGACTGGAGTAGCGACGGCGTGCCGGCGAGGTTGCCGAGCTGATACCAGCGCGCCGCAGACCGGTTGCCGCTCTGGGGCGGGCTCGCCACGGCTCCGGAGCCGTTGACCAGGATGTTGTGCGCCGTCCAGAGGGTCGGCGTGCCCGTCGGGTCGCGGCCGATCATCGCCTCGAACAGGCGGTCGTCGAGCGCATCCAGGCCGCCGTTAGTGCCTGGAGCCGGCACGGGGAACGGCGACGGCGCGTACGTCGCCGGCACCGTGATCGTCGACGGCGTGAGGCTCGGAGTGCCGCCCGGATCATTGATCTTGAGCATGTCGAGCCTGCTGAAGAACGAGGCATCAGGCCCGACCACGTAGCCGGAGCCGACGCCGGGGATCATGTCGGTGGCGGGCTGAGGGGAGAGAGGGCCCTGTCCACCCGAGATCAGGTTGCGGAAGGCCGTCACGACGATCGGGCCGCCGCCCATCACCGACGACTTCCGGATCACGTAGACGCTCGTGCCGGCGAAGCCCGTGCTCGGGGGAGCAGCGAACTCGTTGACGCCGATGTAGATCGCGTTCTGGTCGACGCCCAGCTGCGGGTAGTCGGCGAACCGCGGAGTCGCCGACGGCGGCGGTGCGGCCTCGTTGAACGCGAAGTACGTGAAGTCGCTGGTGCTCGTGATCGTGGGGCCGTCGCTGACCGCGAGCATGATCCGGTTGTTCGAGTCCTCCGTGTTGATCCCGGAGACGATCCAGCGCTGCGAGAGCCGGTCGAACTCCACCCCGGGGTCGGTCGGCTCGCTGCCGTTCCGCACCGGCGCCCAGAAGGCGGAGTCGCTCACGTTGAGGCCGGCCGGGGTCCCCTGCTTGTCGAAGACCCTCATCCGGCCGTTGACGAAGACGACGACCTCGCTCGGCCCGACCGCGCCCATCGAGTCCGGGGGGATGAACCCGGACTGGTTGCTCTGGACACCGATGAAGCTGGTCGACGGAGTGACGGCCTGCTTCGGGCCGATCGCCGCGCTGCCGACCCGCTCCAGGCGTGCTCCCTGCGCCGCCTTCTTCGGAGGCATCGCTCCCTCGCCGGGCGGCTCGGGCTTCTCGCGGATGTTCGTGTCCGCCTCGGCCTCGGCCGCGTGCTCTGGCTCCGCAGCGGACTCCTCCTCGCCG
>DATBHQ010000113.1:0-5316 GCA_036557385.1 Solirubrobacterales bacterium
ACCGGCGCGGCCGACAGCGCCCGCATGCGCATGTCCGACCAGGTGACGCCCTCGCGGACCAGCGCGGGGACGCCCAGCGCGACGGCGGTCGCGATCTCGACCGCCTGAAGGATCACGCCGTAGGCCAGCGCGTCGGACGCCGGGATCCCGAAGCCCTTGTTGAGCACGCTGATGATCGCGAGCTGGAAGATGCCGATGTTGGACGGCGTCGCGGGGACCACCGCGGTCACGTTGACCGCGAACAGGCAGGCCGCCGCCGCCCCGATTGCGACGCGATGGTCGAGGCCGAGTGCGGCGAAGAGGGCCCAGCAGGCGAGCAGCTGGAGGAACCAGGCGCCGAGCTGAGCGATTGCCGCGAAGGAGCCCTTTCTCGGATCCCGGAACACGGTCAGACCACGGCGCGCCTGCTGGATCGCTGCGCGCACGGCCTTGATCGCCCGAGCGATGCGGCCCTGACCGTTCACCTTGACGAACGACGGCGCGAGCAGGACCCCCAGCAGGACGAGGAGGGGCGCGGTCGAGACCAGGAAGAGCTTCTGCGTGCTCGCCTGGAAGAGATCGGTGGTCGAGACGATGATGCCGCCGAGCAGGACCAGGGCGAGGATGTTGAGCGCCGTCTGCGAGACGAGCGTCCCGATCAGGACCGGGAACGTCTCGCGCATCCGACCGACGCGCCGGGAAAGGACCATGGCCCTGGCCGGCTCGCCGAGCCTGGCCGGCAGCGTCGCCGACATCAGCACTCCGATCATCGTGGCCGAGGTGACGTCCCGGCGCCTCACCACCCGGCCCGGCAGCGCGGCGCGCGCGATCGCGACCCAGGAGGCCGCTCGCGCGAACATCGCCGCGACCATCAGGGCACAGGCGATCAGGACCCACTTCAGGTCCGAGTCGATGATGTTCGTGGCCACGCTGTCGACGCCGATTCGGCGTGCCGCTAGGGCCGTCAGGACAAGCCCGAGCGCGCCAGCGACCGCGACTCCCGCCTTGCGTGCGACGCGGCGCCCCCGGCCGCTGTCGCCGCCGGCCGGAACCGGCTCGAGAGACGGCAGCCGCCTTGCCGGACGGCGAGTGCCTCCGTCGATCGGGACGAGACCCGCTCGCCGGGCCACCGTCTCCGGCCTGGAGACCGGGGCGGGAGCGGATTCGGTCACCCAGTCATAGACCTGCTTGACCTCGCTCGCGACCCGCGGCCAGGCGTAGCGATCGGCGCTCCGGCGCCCCGCCTCGCCCATTGCGACGAGGCGCTCGGGCTCGTGCGCCAGCAGCTGCAGCTCCTCCGCCAGCGCCTGCGGATCCGCCGGCGGCACGAGGACGCCGTCGACGCCGTCGGTGACGACGTCGCTGTAGCCGGCGATCCCCGAGGCGATCACCGGCGTGCCGGCCGCCATCGCCTCGATCAGGACCATGCCGAAGCTCTCGCCGGCCAGGGAGGGGGCACAGAGGAGATCGGCGTCTCCGAGATGGCGCCAGAGGACCGAGTCGGACACCTTGCCGAGCACGTCGATGTGGGCGAGGACGTCGGGGTCCGCGACCAGGCGGGAGACGTCCTCCGGATCGGCGCCGATCACGGTCAGCCGCGAGGGGACGTGCTCGACCAGCGCCTCGAAGGCTGCGAGCAGCACGGGGAGGCCCTTGCGCTCCTCGGCGCGGCCGACGAAGAGCAGGCGGAGCTCCTCGCTGGGGTCCTTGGGACCCTTCGGCGCCGCGGCCACGTCCACGCCGTTCGGAACGATCGTGTACTCACCCCCGAACCAGCGCTTCCCGGTCCAGGCGGCGGCATCGGAGACCGCGATCCGGGCCGAGAGCTGGTTGAAGCGGCGGCGGGCGCCCATCACCGTTCCGATGTGGTTCGGGAGGGCCTTGGTCGAATAGGCGTGGAAGGTGCCGACCACGGGGGCGCCGCGGAACGTGGTCGCATCCCAGCCGATCGTGGGCGCGAGCGGCTCGTGGACGTGGACCACGTCGAAGTTCCCGGCGCGCAACTCACGGCGCAGCGAGATCGGGCCCTCGGGGAAGACGGAGAGGTTGGAAACGGCGCCGTTCGCCCCGATGCCGAGCGTGCGCCCGAGCGGAATCAGGTAGTCCGGAGCCTCCCGGCGCTCGGGTTGGGAGCGGTGAAGGCGTCGGCTGATGAGGCCCGGCGGGTCCCACGGAGCCAGCACGCGCACGTGCTCTCCTTGGGCGATGAACTGCTCCGCCAGCGCCTCGACATGCCTGTTCACGCCTCCCTGGTAGGTCCAAGAATACGGCGAGACAAGCGCAATGCGCATTGGGTCAGGGTACCGAGAAGGCTGGCTGTGGTTCGTGGCGGAGGTCACACCCGACTCACCTACACGCGCTCTGCGCCTGAATTACGCCGCGAGCCGCCGATTTCCCCCGTCTGCGCCCAGGCATAGGCGAGAAAAGCCCCCAGGGCGAGCCCACCGAGCACCAGAAAGGTCGCCCCCGAATCGTTCACGAGCACGCCCGCGGCGACGGCCGCGCAGGCGCCGATCAGGCCCGCGCGGGCGATCGGCGCGGGCGTGAGCCAGGCGTCGATCCGGCGCCACCGGGCGATCGCGAGGACGATCCCGACCACGACCATCCAGAAGAGGGGATTGGCGGCCGCCTGCGCGAAGTCGTGGGCGGAGAGCCGGAGGCGCCGCTCGGCTAGGTCCGCGAGGTCATTGGCTCCGCCCGCGTCGAGCACCGAGCGGGTGAGGTGGGCGTTGGCGCCTGAAGCGAGGTCGATGACGGCAAGAGAAGCCACGGCAATGAAAGGGAGGCAGACCAGCGCCGCGACCACCCGCCTGCGTGGAGCCCTTGTCGACTTACCCGGCTCATATCCGGAAAAGTCGACAACGGGCACGCTCAGGGCCGCGACCACCGCGCCGACGGGCAGGACGATGGCCGCGCCGACATCCGCTCCGAAGCGTCCCACGGCGAAAAGCGCGGCCGCAAGCAGTCCGGCCACCACAAAGGCCAGCACCGCCACCCTTTCATTGAGCGGTTTTCCGGATTTCCGCCAAGCGCTCAGCCCCGCCCCGACCCCAACGGGCACCATCACCGCGAACAGCGCCTCGAGCTCGTTGCCGATCCCGTAGAACCGGGCGCCGTAGATCGGGTCCGGGCCGAGCAGCGAGAGTCTGGTCAACTCGGATCCGGTGAGCATGTCGATCGCGTAGGCGATCACGGTGACCCCGCAGGCGACCGCCGCCGCCCACCAGCCCCCCACCACGATGAGCGTCAGCGCCCCGAGGGCCGCGGCCCCGCCGGCCACGAGCAGGCCCTCCACATCGGCGTATTTCGGCTCTATCGCCGCTCCGGCCAGCAGGAGCAACGGCAGGTACGCGAACGCCAGCCCGAGCCAGGCCGCAGCGGCCCGACGGCGCGCCGGCTTCCGTCCGATCGCGAGCGCCGCCAGGAGCCAGACCGCGATGCAGATGGTCAGCTCCCGGATCCGCCGTTCGGCCACAGCCGTCATCCGCTCGCCTCGGTCGACGACTGCGCCCGGGTCGATGTCGCCGTCGGCCCGGATCGGCTCGCCGTCCATCTCATCGGGAATCGACAGGCCAAGCCGGTGGAGGATCGTCGGCGCCAGATCGGTGGAGAGGACATAGCCGCTGGTACGGGTCGAGTCCGAAGTGAGCGTTCCGTCGAAGCCAGCGCCGGCGATCCCGATCGGGAGTGCCCGGTCGTTCGGGGGCGGCGGCTTGCCGAGCGCGATCAGGAGGTCGCCCCCGCGCAGGCGAGCGACCAGCCTCGACAGGTCGTCGGGTGCCACCTGGACCTTGCGGAGGCTGTCGCTCAAGCCCGCGCGGGACAGGGTCGACTGCAGCAACCCGGGAACGGCGTCGGAGGGCGGGGGCTCCCGGTTCCCCGCAGAGATGTCCCGATAGGTCTCCTCCGCCGGCACGTTCCCGATGCCGGCGCTCAGGAGTCCCACCGAGAACCCCGTGTCCGCGAGGCGCTGCACCAAGGTCGTTCGGGGGACGAGCGCGAGGGTTACGACGGGCGGCCTCGCCTGCGCAGGTGCCGCCCCACCGCAGGCGACCACCCCGGCCGCGATCGCGGCCACCACTAACCTTCGTCCCGTGGCCGGCCGCACGTTCGTCAAGTTCACCTTCATCAAGGTCGATCCCGCCTGGCGGCGACGGAGCCCCGAGGAGCGGGCCGCCGACAAGGCCGAGTTCCAGGCGGCCTGCGAGGACTTCGCGGAGGATCGCTCGCTGCGAGCGTATTCCACGGTCGGCACCCGCGGCGACGTGGACCTGATGCTGCTCAGCCAGAGCCCGATCCTCGAGGACATCCACACCTTCCATGTCGTGCTCGGCCAGAGCGGTCTGGCCCGGTGGTCCGCCACGCCCTACTCCTACCTGGCGATGACCAAGCCCTCCCCGTACTCGGAATCGGACTCGAGGCCCGAGCTCTGCACCTCGGAGCGCAAGTACCTCTTCGTCTATCCGTTCGAGAAGAAGCGCGAGTGGTACGGCCTGTCGCTGGAGGAACGGCAGCGGATCATGACCGACCACATCGAGGTCGGCCGGCGCTACCCGGAGATCTCGATCAACACCGCCTACTCCTTCGGCCTCGACGACCAGGAGTTCGTCGTCTCCTTCGAGGGCGACGAGCCGGCCGAGTTCCTCGACCTCGTCCAGGAGCTGCGAGGCACGGAGTCGAGCTCTTACACGCTGCGGGACGTCCCGATCTTCACCTGCATCGCGATGTCTCTGGGCCGGGCTCTCGACGCGCTCGACGGCACCGCGGCCACAGCGGTCGCCACCATCTAGTGCAGCTGGTCGACCTGTCCGCCCCGATCCGCCCGGATCCCCCTGAGTTTCCCGAGCCGCTGCGCACCGAGATCGCCTTCGAGGATCACGCGAAGGGCGCCGAGACGATCGAGACCCTCCTCGGCGTCGACCGCGATCTCCTTCGCGGCGGCGAGGGCTGGGCGACCGAGACGTTCCTGCGCTTCGGAACCCACAACTCGACTCACGTGGACGCGCCGTGGCACTACAACTCGGAGGTCGAGGGCAAGCCGGCGCAGTCCATCGACCAGCTACCGCTCGAGTGGTTCTACGCCCCGGGCGTGGTGATCGATGCCACCGATCGAGAGGATGGCGAATCGCTCTCCGCCGCCGACGTCGAGGAACGGCTGCCGCGAGCACTCGAGGACCTCGACATCGTCCTCGTCCGGACCGGCCGGGATGCGTTCTACGACCAGCCCGACTACATCGCACGAGGCCCCGGCGTCAGCGCCGAGGCGACGCGCTGGCTGTACGAGCAGGGCGTGCGCGTGATGGGCATCGACGCGTGGGGCTGGGACGAGCCGCTCCA
>DATBHQ010000114.1:0-4700 GCA_036557385.1 Solirubrobacterales bacterium
ATGAAGAGCTTCTCGTAGGAGGGGGAGGCCTCGACGATGCGGTCGAGTCCCGACATCACCTTGTCGATGTCGCCGTCGAGCAGAACCGAGAGCGCCTCGTCCTCGGTGTGAAGCTCGCCGTTGGTGGTCGCGTCCGTCATCGCTCCTCCTCCAGTTGGGATCGGCGCATTATTGATCTGCCGTTCAATAAATGTCAAGTCCGAGGGCCGCTGTAATCTGGCGAAGCCGATGAGCGAGCTCCCCGACGACTTCCAGACCGCCCACCTCTCCGAGGTCGACCCTGACATCCAGCGTGTCCTCGACGGCGAGCTCGGCCGCCAGCAGGGCACTCTCGAGATGATCGCCTCCGAGAATTTCGTGCCGCAGGCGGTCCTCGACGCTGCCGGCTCGGTGCTCACCAACAAGTACGCCGAGGGATACCCGGGCAAGCGCTACTACGGCGGCTGCGAGTGGGTCGACATCGCCGAGCAGCTGGCGATCGACCGGGCGAAGGAGCTCTTCGGCGCGGAGCACGCCAACGTTCAGCCCCACGCCGGCGCCCAGGCCAACAACGCCGCCTACATGGCGCTGCTCGACCCCGGCGACACGATCATGGGAATGGCCCTCGACCACGGCGGCCATCTGACGCACGGGATGAAGCTGAACGTCTCGGGCAAGCTCTACGACGTCGTCGCCTATCACGTGCGCCGCGAGGACCGGCTCGTCGACATGGACGAGGTGGCCTCGCTCGCGGAGGAGCACAAGCCGAAGGTGATCGTCGCCGGCTGGTCCGCCTATCCGCGCCACCTCGACTTCGCCGCCTTCCGCGAGATCGCGGACTTGGTGGGTGCCAAGCTGATGGTCGACATGGCGCACTTCGCCGGCCTGGTGGCCGCCGGCGAGCATCCGAGCCCGGTTCCGCACGCCGACGTCACCACGACCACCATCCACAAGACGCTGTGCGGGCCGCGCAGCGGGATGATCCTCTGCAAGGAGGAGCTCGCAGCCGACATCAACCGCTCGGTCTTCCCGGGGCAGCAGGGCGGCCCGCTGATGCACATCGTCGCCGCCAAGGCGGTGGCCCTGAAGATCGCCCAGAGCGAGCAGTTCGCCGAGCGTCAGCGCCAGACCGTCGCCAACGCCAAGGCCTTCGCCGACGAGCTGATCGCCGGGGGCATCGACGTGCTCACCGGAGGGACCGACGTGCACCTCGTGCTCGTCGACCTGACGAACACCGGCCTGGACGGCAAGACCGCCGAGGACCGCCTGGAGGAGGTCGGCATCACGGTCAACCGCAACGCGATCCCCTTCGACGAGCGGCCGCCGATGAATCCCTCGGGCCTGCGGATCGGCACCCCGGCGCTCACCACCCGCGGCCTGGTCGAGGACGACCTGCGCGAGATCGCGAGGATCATCGCCACCGCGCTCTCCGACGAGTTCGACGCGCAGAGGGACCTGCTCCTCGAGCGCTCCCGCGCGCTGATGGAGCGCTATCCGCTGTACCCGCAGCTCTCAGCCGCGACCGTTTGAATCCCGCCCGATGAGGATCTGGGCCGACATGAGCGGGCCGGCGCACGTCCTCGTGCTCCGGCCGATCATCGAGCGCCTGCGTGCGCAGGGCCACGAGGTGCTGATCACGGCCCGCGTCTACACGCAGACCCTGGAGCTGCTCGAGCTGCACCGGATGGACTACACGCTGATCGGCAAGCACGGCGGCGCCTCGCGCGTGCGCAAGCTGATCAGGCTGATCCAGCGGACCGGCGGAATGCGGCGCTATGGAAGGGACCGGGGATTCGACCTGGCGATCGCACACGGCTCCAACGACATCGCGATCGCCTCCCGCATGCTCGGCATCCCCGAGGCGAACATGCACGACTACGAGTTCGCGGTCATGCAGCACCACGTGGGCTGCCGGCTCGCGAAGCGGGTGATCTTCCCGGACTCGGTGCCGCCGGAGCGGCTGAAGCGCTTCGGCGTCACCCCCGAGAAGCTCTTCCAGTACCCCGGGATCAAGGAGGAGTACTACCTCTCCGACTTCGAGGTCGACGAGAGCGCGCTCGAGAAGCTCGGCGTGGACACGGGTCGGGTCGTCGTCGTGGTCCGCCCGCCGCCGGACGTCTCCCTCTATCACCGCCGCTCCAACCCGCTCTTTCCGCAGGTGCTCGCGCGAGTAGGCTCTGAGCCCGGAGTCCACGCGGTCGTGCTGCCGCGAACCGAGGAGCAGCGGACCTACGTCAAGGAGCTTGCCCTGCCGTCCCTGATCGTTCCGGATCACGCTGTGGAGGCGCAGAGCCTGGTGGCCCTCGCGGATCTCGTCGTCTCCGCGGGGGGGACCATGAATCGGGAGGCCGTCGCCCTCGGCACCCCGGTCTACACGACCTACGGCGGCCGCCTCGGCGGAGTCGACGAGGCCCTGATCCGCTCCGGCCGGCTGCGGCCGCTCACCGATCCGCGCGCCCTCGAGCTCGAGAAGAAGACGGGGCAGGGGGAGCGGGTGCGCCGTGACCCGCAGCTGCTCGTCGACCTGATGCTGGGCGCGGCCCGGCCTGATGGCGATCGCGACTGAGCAGCCGTCCTCGCTCGCCGAGCAGTACTCGGTGGTGGCGGCCGAGGATTTCGCGCCGCGCCGCGTCGACATCGCGCTGCGCGCCCTCGACCTGCTGATCGCCGGCAGCGCGCTCCTTCTGCTCTCCCCGCTTCTCGGCCTGCTTGCGCTCGCCACCCTGCTCACCTCGGGCACCCCGGTCCTCTACCGCGGCGAGCGGGTGGGACGGGCCGGCCGCGTCTTCACCATGTACAAGCTGCGAACGCTGCGGCGCGGGGCGGAGGAGCGGCTCGGGAACGTCTACGGGGAGGAGCTCAGCCGCCGCACGGAGCAGGAGGTGACGCTGGTCGGCAGGGCGGCCCGGCTCACGCACATCGACGAGGTGCCGCAGCTCTACAACGTGGTCCGCGGCGACATGAGCATGGTCGGCCCGCGCCCGGTCCGTCCCGCGTTCTTCCACCGGCTGGTCGAGGAGGTCCCCCAATACTGGCAGCGCCTGGTCGTGCGGCCCGGCGTCACCGGGTTCGCCCAGACCAGGATCACCCGCGAGGACTCCTGGGAGGACAAGCTGATCCATGACCTCGAGTACATCGCCGACCGCTCGATCCGCCTCTACCTGCGGGTGCTCGGCGCGACCGTCGCCCGGATCGCCCGCCTCACGCTGAGCGGCCGGAACCGCTAGAGACAGATTTGACTGGATGTCTCACTCGGGTATACGCTGCCGGCTGATGGAGGAGCGGAGCGGGACTCTGCGCAGGGTTCTTCTGGCGGTCGGGTGCGCGCTCGCTCTGGGCTGCCTGCTCGCGCCCTCGGCCCTTGCGGCGAAGAAGAAGCCGAAGCAGGTCAAGGACACGACCGTCTGGCTCTGCAAGCCGGGCATCGCGGACAACCCCTGCCAGCCCGGCTTCGGCACCACGACCATCGGCCCGAACGGCCAGGGCGTCGGCACGAGCACGCCGAAGCCCGACCGCAAGCCGAAGTACGACTGCTTCTACGTCTACCCGACCGTCAGCGACGATAAGAGCGCCAACTCCGATCTCTCGATCGATCCCGAGGAGCGCTCGATCGCGCTCTACCAGGCCGCTCGCTACAGCCTGCACTGCCGCGTCTTCGCGCCGATGTACCGCCAGCTCACCCTCGGGGCGATCCTCAACGGCGCCTCGATCCCGCCGGACGCGGCGCAGATCGCCTACTCGAGCGTGCTGGCGGCCTGGAAGACCTATCTGCGCAAGTACAACCACGGCCGCGGCGTCGTGCTGATCGGTCACTCGCAGGGCAGCGCGATGCTCCGCGAGCTCGTCCACAACGTGGTGGACCGGAAGAAGAAGGTGCGAAGGCGCCTGATCTCGGCGATCCTGCTGGGCGGCGACGTGACCGTGCGCGAGGGGGGCAACGTCGGCGGGGACTTCAAGAACATCCCCGGCTGCCGCAAGGCGAAGCAGACCGGGTGCGTGATCGCCTTCTCGACCTTCGACGCCCCGGTGCCCCCGGACTCGAAGTTCGGGCGTCCGGGAGGAATCGGGGGCGCCGGCCTTCCGACCACGGGCGACATCCTCTGCACCAACCCGGCGGCGCTCCGCGGCGGCTCCGCGCTGCTCACGTCCGTCTTCCCGAGCCAGCCGTTCGCCCCGGGGACGACCATCGGCCTCGCCACCGGGCTCGTCGGCGTGCCGGTCCCGACCGGGGTGAGCACCCCGTGGTTCCAGTTCCAGGGCTACACGGGTGCCTGTGACTCGGCCAACGACGCGCACGTCCTGCAGATCGCCCCGGTCGGTGGCTTCCCGCTGCTGCACGCGATCCCCGATGCGAGCTGGGGCCTGCACCTGGTGGACGCCAACATCGCGCTCGGCAACCTCACGGACGACGTGGCTCGCGAGGGCAAGGCCTGGCTGAAGGCCAACACCAAGCCGAAGAAGCACAAGAAGCACTAGCGGCTCCGCGTTCGCTCTCTCACGAGTGATCCCAGGCGCTCTCTAGTCTTCCGCCCATGTGCGGGATATGCGGTCTCGTCAGCCTCGACGGGGCCACGGCCCCCGATCCCGCGGCGCTGGCCGCGATGAACGAGACGCTGGTCCATCGCGGCCCCGACTCGGACGGAAGCGTGATCGACGGGCCCTGCGGGCTCGCGATGCGACGCCTCTCGATCATCGACCTCGCGGGCGGCGATCAGCCGATC
>DATBHQ010000115.1:0-10178 GCA_036557385.1 Solirubrobacterales bacterium
CGCCGTGCTGCTCACCGGGGCGGGCCGCGGCTTCTCCTCGGGCGCCGACCTCAAGGAGCAGCGGACGGAGCGCGACGGCGGGGCGCCGGACCTGAGCGCTCGCCTGAAGGAGATCTACCACCCGATCATCACCGGCCTGCGAGAGATGCCGAAGCCCGTGGTGGCGGCGGTCAACGGCCCGGCCGTGGGGATCGGCTGCTCGCTCGCCCTCGCCGCCGACCTGATCGTGGCGGCGGAGTCCGCCTACTTCCTGCTCGCCTTCGTCAACATCGGGCTGGTCCCCGACGGCGGCTCGACCGCCTTCCTCCCGGCCCGAGTCGGCTACGCGCGCGCCGCCGAGATGGCGATGCTCGGCGAGCAGGTCCCGGCCGAGCAGGCACTCGAGTGGGGACTCGTCAACCGGGTGGTCCCCGACGACGAGCTCGAGACCGCCTCCGGCGAGCTCCTCGACCGTCTCGCCAACGGCCCGACCCGCTCCTACGCCGGCGCCAAGAAGCTGCTCAACCGCCGCATGTACGCCGATCTCGCCGGGCAGCTCGACGCCGAGGCCGAGACCCAGAAGGAACAGGGGAGCAGCGAGGACTTCGTCGAGGGCGTGCTCGCCTTCGTCGAGAAGCGGCCACCGAAGTTCACCGGCTCCTAGCGAGGCCCGGCGGCCAACTACGCTGAGCACGGATGCTCTTCCGGCAGATCCTGCACGAGGACCTGAGCTGCGCCTCCTATCTCGTCGGCGACGCGAGGGCGGGCGTCGCCGCGGTGATCGACCCGCAGTGGTCGATCGAGCCGTACCTGCGGCTCAGCCGCCTGCACGGCGTGCGGATCGAGCACGTCCTCGAGACCCACAACCACGCCGACCACGTCTCCGGTCACGGGCGGCTCGCCCGCGCAACCGGTGCGACGATCCACATCCACGAGCTAGCCGAGGCCGAGTACGACCACGAGGCCTTCGGCGACGGCTGGAGGCTCCGGCTGGGCAACGTCGAGATCGAGGCGATGCACACCCCGGGCCACCGCCCGGAGCACACCTCGTTTCTGCTCCGCGACACCGAAAGGGGCGGTGATCCCTGGGCCGTGCTGACCGGCGACTCGCTCTTCGTCGGGGACGTGGCGCGGCCGGACCTGGCGATCGAGAAGCGCGAGGGCGCCGCCGGCATCTACCGCTCCCTCCACGAGCGGCTGCTCGCCCTCCCGGATGACGTCGAGGTCTGGCCCGGTCACCTGGGCGGCTCGTCCTGCGGCAGCGCGGGGATCGACCACAAGTCGAGCTCCACGGTCGGGTTCGAGCGCGCCCACAACCGAGCGCTGCGCTTCGGCAGCGAGGAGGAGTTCGTCGAGGACGCGGTCTCCACCCTCGGGGACCCGCCGCCGAACGTGGAGCACATCGTGGCCATCAACCGGGGGCCGCTGATCGAGAGCATGGGGACGCCCATCCCGCTGGCGCCGCGGGCGGTGGAGGCGGGCATCGCCGAGGGCGCCCTGCTCGTCGACGCCCGGACCAACGAGCAGTTCGACGAGGCGCACGTCCCGGGCGCGCTCAGCGCCTCGGCCTATGAGACCGGCTTCGCGACCAAGGTCGCCAAGGTGGTGCCTCCGGACGTCGAGCTGATCGTGATCGCCGCCTCCGACGGCTACGAGCTCGAGGCCGCCGAGCTGCTCGCCTCCGTCGGCCTCCGCGTGCGCGGCTACCTGGAGGGCGGGATGACCGCCTGGCGCTCGGAGGGCCGTCCGGTTCAACGGATCGAGCTGATCGACCCCGACGAGCTCGCCGAGCGGCTGGCCGGCGACGGGCTGCTCGTCCTCGATGTCCGCGACGAGGACGAGTACGCGGAAGCGCACATCCCCGGCTCGGTCAACCTGCCCTACGGCGAGCTGCCCGAGCGGCGGGACGAGCTCCCCCGCGACCGGGCGATCGCGGCCATCTGCAGCGGCGGCAAGCGCAGCGGCCTCGCCGCCTCGATCCTCCAGCGCGAGGGCTTCGAAGAAGTCCTGCACGTCGCCGACGGCGGCGTCGGCACCTGGCGCCGGGCGGGGCGCCAGGTGGAGACCGGCTAGCGCTTCTTTCCGCCCCCCGTCTTCTTTTTCCCGCCCTTCTTCCCGGCGCTGATCTTCTTCAGGAACGGGATCAGCCGCTTCAGGAAGATGTTCTTCGGATAGGCGGAGTTCGGGTCGTTGTGCGCGTAGGTCGTCTGCCGGTTGATCAGCGTGAGGTTCTTCTTCGGGATACGCGCGGTCTGCGCCAGCGACTGCGCGGCGGCGGGCACCCGCTCGCCGCCGAGGGCGGCGCCCATGGCGAGGATCCTGAGCCGCTTCGGCAGCTTCGCCGCGTCCGTCGAGTGCACGTCGAGCACGGCCTGGGCCGGGTTGGCGATCCCGTTGCCGACGGCCCCGGAGTCGATCGTGAGGCGCAGCGGGTGGTACCAGGCCGTGCCGTCCATGTTCTGCAGGCCCCAGCCGGAGAACATCGTCGCCCAGCGCTGGATCGGGGTGATCGCCCCGTCGCGCACCCAGCCGCGCGGGTCGCCGCTCGCGGCCAGGTGGCCCGAGTGGACCTGTGCCGCTCGCAGGTTCGGCGGGGAGGTCGCGGCGTCCGTCGCGAAGCCGAAGCCGCCCTCGTTGGTCGGCATGATGCCGCCCGGAGGCATCAGGTTCGAGGGCAGCGCGGGCCAGCCGGCGAACACCGAGAGGGTGTTCGGGGAGGCCTTCGTCGCCGCGGAGCCGACCGTCCCGAAGAGCCCCGCGAGCGGCGCCGCGATGCCGCCGAAGTTGAGCCAGGGCGATTCGGTCTGCAGGTCGTTGAGCGAGTCCTGGGCCTGCTCCGGAGTGACCGCCGTCGGGCTGCTCGCGCCGTCGATCAGCACCAGGCCGGAGAGATCCCGGCCGCCCGGCTTGCCGTTGAAGTCCCAGGTCGCATACGCGGTCGCGATCGAGCCGCCCAGCGAGTGACCGCCCATCGCCACGTTGCGGCCCTTGCGCGCGGCCGCCTTGACGACGGTGCGCAGGTCGTTGATCTCGGTGTTCATCCCCCACTCCCGGGCGAAGGGAACCGCCGAATCGGGAACGTTGTGGACGTGGTTCGTGATGCTCGGGTTGGTGAGGTAGCCCAGGTAGTAGTTGAAGACGTCCTCCGCGCTCACCTTCCCCTGCTTGAGCAGGTTGAGCTCCGACTGGTCCTCGAGGAAGTTCTCGCGCCGCTCCACGGACCAGACCTGCCAGTCCGGGAGCGTCTTGGCCACCGTCCGGCCGAGCGGCTGGAAGTAACCGCCTCCGGCGGAGGTGCCCGGGTTGAGGACGAGGACGTTCTTCGCCTTCGGGTTGCCGATCTTCAGGACCCCGACGACGTTCAGGTTCGCGGGCGTGCCCGGCGAGCTGTAGCCCCGCATCACCTTGAACTTGACCGGGATCTTGGCCCCCGCCGCCGGCGCGATCCATGCGCACAGCGCGGCCGCCGCGATCGCCGCCAGCACGATCCGGATCCGCCTACTCCGCCCTCCGAGCATCCTCTCCTCCTTGTCGTCCCGCGCGCGCTTCCGATACACGCTGCCCGAAATGTATCGGAGGCGGAATCGCGGAAGGGATTCCGGGTCGCGCAACTTCCGGCGGCCAGATCTGTTCTGATGCCACGCTCATGCGTCGCGCCGCCACCCTCATCACGCTGACCGCGGTGCTCGTCACGGGCCTCGTGATGAGCACGGGAGCTTCGGCCAAGGAGCCCGGCTTCAACCTTCCCACCAAGCGCCTCGAGGGGGCGTACAAGTTCGCCCTCCAGGACCGGCGCTTCGACCCGGCCGGCTGCTACGCGCCCCCCGGCGAGCTCGCCGGGATCCTCACCAGGGCCACGGGTCACAAGGTCGGCGTCGCGAAGGGGACCGGCAAGCTCCGCGTCCGGAACCGCGTCTACGTGATCAAGAAGGGCACGAATTGCAACCGGCTGCGCATGGCGCTTCGGGCCGGCAGCATCTACGTGCTCGATTCGCACCTCGGCACGGTCCGGATCCAGGGGCGGAAGGGTGCCGCGACGCCTGGGCTCGCCCAAACGCTGCGCAGGATCAACCTCGCCACGCAGACCTACCGGCTCAGCAAGCCCGATACGGCCCCCCGCCTCGAGGTCCTCTGCCCCCGCGGGAAATATCCGATCGGCGGCGGCATGTCGCAGAGCCCGACCGTGGGCTCCGACGGCGAGGGCATCTACCCCCACTCCTACGAGCGGCTCGGCGCGCAGCGCGGCTACCACATCAGCGTCGTCGTGCTCGATGCGCGGAGCCCGGCCCAGACCGCCTCGCGCGAGGTCACCGTGCAGACCGTGTGCGGCAAGGGCGTGATCCCGGCTACCCCTACGCCCCACAAGACCGTCTGGGTGAGGAGCGGTCAGACGAAGACCGTGACCGCCCGCTGCCCGAAGGGCCAGTTCCTCGTCTCCGGCGGCTTCCAGCGCACCAACTTCCGCAGCGACGGCGGCGACTACATCACCGAGTCGAGGGCGGCGAGCAAGAAGGCCTGGACCGTGACCGGCAGCGCCTACGGGACCGGCCAGGGTGAGCTGACCGCGATCGCCTACTGCGCGCGCATGAAGAAGCCGAGGCTCACCGAGGTGACCTCGAGCCCCACGCCGATCGCCGCCGACCAGCTGTCGAGCACCACGACGCCGAGCTGCCCGAAGGGCAAGCGTCTGGTCGCCGGCGGCTTCTCGAACGGCAACGGCTCCCCCAACGCCTTCTTCGCCGAGGGCACGATCAACCAGAACAACAGCTTCACCGCCCGCAGCTACGGCTTCTTCGGCCCCGTCTCCGGGCTGACGGCCTACGGCTACTGCTGGCCCGCGAAGTAGCGGGCGATACGGACACCGGGACCGCCGACGATCTCAGGCGTGCCCGAAACGGACCTCGGGCAGCATCCGCCCGGCCCACTTCGGCCTGTACCAAGCCCACGGGCCGAGCAGCCTGAGCATCACCGGAATCAGGAGCAGCCGCACCAGCGTCGCATCCAGGAGAACCGCGATGCCCAGGATGACTCCCATCTCCTTGGGCGGCAGCGGCCCCGACAGCGCGAAGGTGAAGAAGACCGCGACCATCACCGCGCCCGCCGCGAAGATGACGCGGCCCGAATTGGCCAGGCCGCCGACCATCGCCGTCTTGGCGTCGCCAGTGCGGTCCCACTGCTCCTTCGCCGAGGAGAGCAGGAAGACCGTGTAGTCCATCGAGATCGCGAAGATCATCGCGAAGACGAAGACGGGTCCCCCGGCGTCGAGGAAGCCCTGGGGCTCGAAGCCGAGCACGGAATGGAGCGCGCCGTCCTGGAAGATCCACTTGGCGATGCCGAAGGCGGCGCCCGTGGCCAGGAGGTTGGTGAGCACGGCGACCGCGGAGACCAGGGGCGCCTGCAGGGCGAGGAACAGAAGCGCGAAGCCGAGAATGAGGACCACTCCGATCACCAGCGGCGTCTTGGCGGAGAGGGCCGACTGCAGGTCGTAGCTCTCGGCGACCGCGCCGCCGACCAGAGTCCCCTGCGGCAGCGCGGCCCGGAGGCGATCGATCGTCGCCCCCACGGCGGGGCTCGACGGGTCCTGCCTGGGAATCGCAGCGATCATGGCGAGATCACCCGAGCGGCCGGCGGGCGTGACCTGGCCGATGCCGGGATCGTCGCCGGCGATGGCGGCCACCCGCTGCTCCTCGGTCGCCGACGTCACCAGCTGTAGCGGGCCGGTGGCGCCGGGGCCGAAGGCGGCCTGGACCTGCTCGTACCCGACCCTCGAGGAGTCCTCGGGCGGGACGACCTTGATCGAGGGCATCGCGGTGTCGAGCCGCGTGATCGGGACGATCAGCAGGATGAGGACGGCGAACGCCGGCACCCCGTAGCGGAGCGGATGGCGCCAGAGGCGCTCGCCCCAGGCGGCGGAGCGAGGGGAGCGATGCTCGCCGGAGTGGACCCACGGCAGGGAGAGCCTGTCGACACGCGCTCCCAGCCGGGCGAGTACGGCCGGCAGCAGCGTCAGGGTCGCCGCGAGGACGAAGACGACCGCCAGCATGATCCCCACGCTGACCGAGCGGAAGGCGGGGCTCGGCACCAGCATCACGGCCCCGAGCGACACCAGCACAGTGACCCCCGAGAAGAGGACCGCCTTCCCGGCCGTATCCATCGTCCGTGCGACCGCCTCCTCCGGGGACAGCTTCGAGCCGAAGAGCGCACCCCGGAAGCGGTGGACGACGAAGAGCGCGTAGTCGATACCGAGTGCCAGCGCGAACATGAGCGCGAAGTTCATCGCCCAGATCGAGATCGGCAGGATCTTCGTGCCGAGATAGAGGGACCCCGCAGCGGCGATCAGGCCGACCAGCGTCAGCATCAGCGGCAGGCCCGCGGCGACCAGCGAGCCGAACGCGATCAACATGATCGCGAGCGTCACCGGCCAGGAGATGACCTCCGAGCGGAGCATCGCGCTCTTGTTCGCCTCGTTGAAGTCCGACCACATCCCGGCGGCGCCCGTAAGGTGAGCCTGGACGCCGTCACGCCCGAGCCCGGCGAGCGGTCCCTTGAGCCGCTGCGCCGCCGCGACCATGGCGTTGGAGTCAGCTGCCGCGCCGGCCCGCACGATCGCGGTGTGCCGGTCCCGCGAGATGGACGCCGCGCTCGGACGAATCACGCCGCGGACCGCCCTGTCGGCCGCCAGCTTCCGCTCGACCGCGTCGAGGGTGGCATCGAAGCTCGGGTCACCGACCGTTGCGCCCGGTGAGTGAACGACGACCGTCAGGCCGTAGGCCGAGAGCCCGTTGAAGTTCTCGCTGATCAGGTGCCTGGCCTGCACCGACTGCGACCCACTCGCCTCCCAGCCGGCGCCGGAGAGCGCCTGCTCGACGCGCGGCGCGAGAGATCCCAGGCCCAGGGCGATCACGATCCAGCCGACCAGCACGACCCGGAAGTGGGTGGCCGTGTAGCGCCCCAGCCTTCCGATCGGGCCGACGTCGGTCACGTCAGCCCCCTTCGAGCAGCCTGTCGAGCTGCTCGATCTCCTCGCGCAGCCCCGCGCTGACCTGCTCGCAGAGCGCCCAGACCACGGGGTCCGAGATCGAGTAGAGGGAGAAGTTCCCCTCCTTGCGCCGCTCGATGATCCGTGCGCGCAGCAGGATCCCCAGATGCTGGGACACGTTCTGCTGCGACGCTCCGGTCAGCTCCTGGAGCTCCTTGACGCTCCTCTCCCCCTCGAGCATCGCCTCGAGCAGCCGGATCCGCATCGGCTCCCCGAGCACCCGGAAGCGCTCGGCGATGCGCTCGACCAGTGGGGCGGGCAGTGGGTGCGGGACCTCGAACTTCTTCGCCATGCCGGCCACTGTACAACTACACAGTTGTATGCGAGTGTGATTGTGATCACCCGGATATACGGACGGCTTCGCCGTCAATCGCGGGGTACTGTCGCCGGACCCGGATCAGTCGCGGCTGCAAGCAGCCGCTCCAAGGAGACCGGCTAGTACCCCGCTGGGTGCCGCGCGACGAAGCTCGACGCGTCGTCGCGCATCACGGTGCTCCAGCGCGGCCCGTTGCCGCCGCCCGGCCCGCCGGTGTCCCAGCGCAGCCCGGCGACGTAGGCCCAGGCGTGGCCTGAGTTGGCGAAGACCGTGATCCAGTTGCCGCCACCGGAGTCGCCCCAGACCTCGAGGCCGGTCGAGTCGAGCGGGCTCGAGAGGAAGCCGCCGCCGTGGAGCATGTAGCTCACCGCGCCTGAGCAGTCGTAGCCGCTCGAGCTGAACGAGCCGTGCCCGCCGCCCCAGATGTAGGGGAGGTCGTCGATCTGGTTGGCGGCCTCGATCGCGCCGCGAACCGCGAGCGGCGCGTTCGACGGCGGGATCGCGTCCCCGTTCGAGTCGATCGTGGCGTGGCCGGCCGGAGCGGGGATGTGCGAGAGGTCGGTCTGGATCTGGCGCTCCTTGGAGAGCAGCGCATTGAGTGCCTCCTGGCGCGCGTTGCGGGCCGATGCCAGCTGGGACTGCTGCCGGGAGATCTGCGCGTGCTGCGCAGCGATCTGCCGCTCCTTGGCGGCCACCGCGTCCCGCGCGGTCACGATGCGCGCGCGAGTCGCCTTCAGCCGAGCGACGAGAGCGGTGATCTCGTCCCGCAGGCCCCGCACCCGGCCGACGACCGCGTCGTCGTAGTCGTGGATGTGGTCGAGGTACTCGGTGCGGGTGAGCAGGTCGGACCAGCTCGTCGACTGCATCACGACCGCCGTCAGGTCCGGGTCGTTCGACTTGTACATGTCGATCAGCAGCTGCTGGAGCGCGCCGACGGCCTTCTGCAGCTTCGCCCGCACCCGGGCGAGCTCGGCCTTCTCCGCGTTGAGCTGGGCCGTCGCCTGGTCGAGCTCGGCCTGCTTCTGATCGAGCTCGTGCTGCGCGGCCGCCTGCTGCTGTCGCAGCCGCGACTCCTCGCCGATCAGCCGGTCGACCTCGGCGTTCATCTGATCGATCTGCGAGCGGAGCGGCCCCTCGACCGACTGGATCCGGTTGAGCTCGTCCTGCTTCTGGGCGATCTTCGAGGCGGGATCGCCGAGCGCGTTCTGGCCGATCACAGCGCCGGCCACGACCCCGAGCAGGGCCACGAAGGGCAGCACGGCGACCCGGCGGCGGCGGGTGATTCGACGTCTGTTCGCTCCGGAGCGCGGCATCAAGGGGCGTGCGAGGGGTCCCGCACGAGGCAGTCGGTCAGGCTATCCAGGCGCCACGGCAGTGTGAGCGGTCCTTAATACGAATGCAAGATCCCTTGCGTATGCAGGACTTCCGAGAGGAAGTCAGGGCCCGCTCGGCAGCCGCAAGAGCCTTCCCGCCGCCGCCATCACGCCCATCGGGATGCGCTCCCGCGCCCGTCCCAGGACCAGGGTGTCCGGGAACTTCTGGAACTGCATCGACATGATCATCAGCACGCGAGGGTCCCGCAGCCCCTTGACACCGGCAGCTTCCAGGGCCCCTGCTGCGCTCTCGATGAAGTCCTCGAAGCTTTTCGCCGGGCGGTGCCAGTTCCTGACCCGGACCGTCTCCTTGGTCGGGTTCTTGAAGGTGTGCAGCGCGCCGATCGGCACCGAAGCCGATTCGCCCGGCTCGAGCGAGCTCCATTCGCCGTCGACCATCACATCGAAGCGCCCCTCAATCACCTCGTACGACTCGACTTGTGCGGGATGGACGTGTGGCGGAGGCGCGAATGATCCCGCCGGGAGCTCGAAATCCATCTCGACGTACTCGCCATCGGTTTCAGCGGCCGGGCGCCTGACGATGTAGACGCTGCCGTCGACCATCTCGAAGCGGTCTCCTGCCTTGGCCATGGCGGCAGCCTATGGGCTCCGCCTCTAAGCGGCGAAGGGAGCGGGCACGGGCAGCGCGAGCATGAAGACCTCGAGCACCTCCGGGTCGAAGTGCGACCCGCTGCCCTGCGCCATCAGCGCGCTCGCCTCGGCCGACGACATCGCGGTCCGGTAGGGACGGTCGCGCGTGAGCGCGTCATAGACGTCGGCGACGGCGGCGATCCTGCCGCAGAGCGGGATCTCCTCCCCCGCGAGGCCGCGTGGGTAGCCGCTCCCGTCGACCTTCTCGTGGTGGCTCCAGGCGATGGACTCGGCCAGATTCAGGATCGGCGATAGGCGCGTGACTGCTGCTCCAGCTGACGGCGCCGCAGCGCGTTGCTGACCGTGATCAGGAGATCGCCGCGGCGGTAGGGCTTCACCAGGTAGCCGTAGGCCCCCAGCTCGAACGCGCGGTCGGCGAGCTTGGGGGAGTCCTCGCCGGTGACCATGACCACGGCGAGGTCATCGTCCTCCCTGGCGAGCAGCGACTGAATCAGGTCCATTCCCGACTCACCCGGCAGGTGCATGTCGCAGAGCAGCAGGTCGATCCGCCCGCCCATCAGCTTCATCCTCGCCTCGTTGGCGTCGGCACCGAAGTCGACCTGGTAGTGCGATTGGAGGATGCGGCCGGCCACGGCGCGCGCAGCATGCTCGTCATCCACCACCAGCACGCCGGATGGCATCGGCTCAGCTCACCTGGTGTTCGTCGAGCAGCGAGCGCACCTCGCCCAGCTGGTCCCTTCGCGCGAAGGGCTTCTCGAGCAGCGGGGCCTCGGCCAGCGCCCTGCGGTCCTCCGGCGCCATCGGGCTCGTGTAGCCGGACATCATCAGGACCGGCAGGTCGGGCCTCAGCTTCCGCGCG
>DATBHQ010000116.1:0-13567 GCA_036557385.1 Solirubrobacterales bacterium
ACGCCGCGGATCTCGCGGATCATCGTGTCGGTCATCGGGTGGTCGGACTTGTTGACGACGATCACGTCCGGGATCTCCATCACGCCGGCCTTGAGCGCCTGGATGGAGTCGCCCGAGCCGGGCATCAGCACCAGCACGATCGTGTCGCCGTGGTCGACGATGTCGATCTCGGCCTGGCCGACGCCGACGGTCTCGATGAAGACGTCGTCCTTGCCGGAGGCGTCCATCAGCAGCGCCGCCTGGAGCGTCGCCTCGGAGAGGCCGCCGAGCGCGCCCCGGCTGGCCATCGAGCGGATGAAGACGCCCTGGTCGAGGAAGTGATCCGAGAGGCGGATCCGGTCCCCCAGGAGCGCGCCGCGGGTGAACGGGCTGGAGGGGTCGATCGAGAGGACGGCGACCTGGCGGTCGGCCTTTCGCATCTCGGCCGTCAGGGCGCCGATCAGGGTGCTCTTGCCGACGCCGGGCGGGCCGGTGAGGCCGACGATGCGAGCGCGGCCCGTGCGGGGAAACACCTCGCGGACGAGCTCCCACCCTTCGGGATCATCGTTCTCGATCAGCGTGATGGCGCGGGCGAGGGCCCTCTTGTCGCCGGCGATCAGGCGCTCGGCGAGGCTCTGTTCAGTCTTCTGCGCCACTCGGAGCAGTCTAGGTCCGCCCGAACCTAGACTCCCGGCCCGTGCTCCGGGCCCTCCGCTTCTACCGCCGCAACGGCATGCTCAACCTGCGCTACGGGCGGCTGCTCTGGCGCTATCTGTGGAGGAGGTTCCTGACGCCGGCCGGCTGGAGATGGGAGACCGACGGCCCGGTCTTCTTCGGCAGGGGGCTCCAGCTCCAGATCGCGAAGCGGGGCACGGTCAGGTTCGGGCGCTTCTCCTGGATCGGCGACGGGTCCAAGATCCGCTGTCACGAGGGCGTCGTCGAGATCGGCTCGAAGACCGTGATGGGCCAGGAGGTGACGATCTCGGCCTACAGGCGGGTGCGGATCGGGGAGCAGTGCGTGATCGCCGACCGCGCGATGTTCATCGACTTCGACCACGGCGTCGTGGAGGTCGAGCGCCCCATCCGCGTGCAGGGGATCTACAAGCGCGAGTGCGTGATCGGCTCCAACGTCTGGGTGGGCTACGGGGCCTGCTTCCTGCGCGGCGTGCGGGTGGGCGACAACTCCATCGTCGGCACGAACTCGGTCGTCACCAAGGACGTGCCTGCGAACTCGGTCGTGGGAGGCGTGCCGGCCAAGGTGATCCGGATGCGGGAGGCGCCTAGGGGGCTCCGCTGGCCGGACCCGGTCGAGCCCCCTGCCGAGGGGGAACTGCCGCCCGAAAAAAGCTGACCTGCTTACATCCGGCTGGCGGGACCGGTAGCCCGCGCTTGGGAGCGAAGGCATCAGGCCGAGGGGACAACACCGCGGAGGGAAGGGCCGGACTCACCGGCGCCTGATCGGCGTGCTGATCGCCGCCTCGGCGCTGATCGCGGCACCGGCATCCGCCCAGGCGATCACGGTCTCTGGAACGGCGGCCCCAACCGATACCGCGGCGGGCGCACACAGCGACTTCCAAATCCACATCGACTTCAGCGGGAGCGGAGCGGCCGGCCAGGTCAAGAACCTCACCGTCGGGCTGCCCCCCGGGATGGTCGGAAATCCGAACGCGACGCCGAAGTGCACGCCGGCGCAGCTCCACAGCGATCCGCCCGCCTGCCCGGCGAATTCGCAAGTGGGGGAGGTGAGCGCGATGGTGAAGATCCTCGGCCTGCTGCCGCTGCCTCCCGTCCCGGGCAAGCTCTACAACCTCCAACCGGGGCCGGGCGAGCCGGCGCGGTTCGGCATCGTCCTCTCGCCGCCGGCTCTTCCCCCGATCGTCCTGGAGTCCGGCGTTCAGCTCAGGAGCGACTTCGGGCTGAACACGGTGATCAACGGAATCCCGAACACGACGATCGCGGACGGCGACACCACGATCACCTCCCAGGACATCACCCTGTACGGCAGCAGACCCTGGATGTCCGCGCCATTCATGCGCGACCCGACCTCCTGCGGCCAGAAGACCACGACCTTCGCCGCCACCGCGTGGGACGACTCAGCGGACGACGCAACGGCTAGCTTCAGCGTCCAAAACTGCGGCGCGCTCGACTTCTCCCCCTCGTTCTCGGCGACCGTGGGCGGATCCGGGCAGACCAAGAGCGGCATCCCGACCACCGTGGTCACCTCGATCGATCAGGGTGCGGACGAGGCCGGGCTGGTGAAGGCCCAGGTCGCCGTGCCCCCCGACTTCAACCCGAACGCGACCCTGCTCGGCAACTCCTGCCCCCAGGCCAGCTTCCTGGCCCATGCCTGCGCCCCGGGTGCCGTCGTGGGCTCCGCGGTGGCCGCCTCCCCGCTGCTCACCCAGCCGCTGACCGGCCCCGTGCTGCTGGTCAACGCCGGCGGGGCTCTCCCGAACGTCGGCCTCGACCTCCAGGGACAGCTCAACCTGCTGCTGCAGGGCACGCTCGACGCCACCAAGACGACGACCTTCGACGGGCTCCCGGACATTCCGATCTCCCACTTCCAGCTGACCTTCAGCGCGTCGGCGGGGCTGCTCGGGAACGCACGCGACCTCTGCGTCCCTCCCTCGCCGCTCTTCCACGCGGCCTTCCAGGGCTACAACGGCGCGAGCAGCGCCGTCGACGTTCCCGCGACGGTCGTGGGCTGCGGCGCCTCAGCCAAGGCGAAGTGCAAGAAGGCCAAGAAGCACCGCAAGAAGCACCACCGGGCCGCCGAGTCGAAGAAAAAGCACAAGCACAAGAAGAAGTGCAAGCGCAAGAAGCGCAAGAAGCACCACAGGCGCTAGGCCGCTAGAGCCTCTTCCCGCTCGCGAACAGCAGGATCCCGAGGGCGAGCGCCAGCACTCCCGTGATCCAGAAGATCGCCCCGCCGGAGGCGAACGCGGCGGCGATCAGCGCAACGCCCACCACCACCAGCGGCAGCCCGAAGGAGATCGGCACGCTGACGTTGAGGCCGGGCCCGAAGTCGGGCGCGCGCCGCTTGGGCGCCCGCTCGCGCGAGGGATAGACCTCCCGCCGCCCCTCGGGCAGCCGGGTCATCGGCCTCGTGCGGGCGCCGCGCTCGCGACCAGCTCGGCGTAGACGCCCGCGGTGCGCTCCGCGACGTCGCCCCAGTCGAAGCGACGCAGGTGCTCGAAAGCCTCGGCGGTCAGGCGCCGGCAGAGCTTGGCGTCGTCGAGCACGCGCACGGTCATCTCCGCGAGGGACACCGGGTCGCGCGCGCGGAAGCGCAGCCCGACCTCGTCGTGAGGGACGACCTCGCGCAGCCCGCCGGTGTCCGCGACGATGCAGGGGCAGCTCGACGCCATCGCCTCGAGCGCGACGAGGCCGAACGGCTCGTAGATCGAGGGAACGACGCAGACATCCGCGATCCGGTAGAGCGAGTGCAGGACGTCGTCGCCGATCCAGCCGACGAAGGTGCCGTGCTCCATCAGGCCGAGCTCCTCCGCCTGGCGGCGCAGCTCCTGCTCGTGCGTGCCGGAGCCCGCGACCACGAACCGGGTGTTCGGCAGGCGCTCGATCACCTCCGGCATCGCCTCCAGGGCGACCTGGAATCCCTTCTCGTAGACCAGCCGGCCGACGAGCAGGACCAGTGACTCGCCCGGGTCGGCGAACTCGGCGCGGAGCCGCCGCAGCTCGTCGTCGTCGTGGGGCTGGAGATCCTCGGGGTCGATGCCGTTGGGGATCACCTCGATCGCGGCCTCGGGCACCCCGAAGACGTCCACGATCTGCTCGCGCATGAACGTCGAGCAGGCGATCACCCGCTCGGAGCGATTGGTGATCCAGCGCTCGACGCCGTGGATGTAGGACTGCGGGTGCTTGTCCACCCAGCCCTGGTGGCGGCCGTGCTCGGTGGCGTGGATCGTGGTGACGAGGGGCGCCTCGAAGCGGCGGGCGAGGTGGGCGCAGGCGTTCGCGACCAGCCAGTCGTGGCCGTGGACGACGTCGAAGTCGTAGCGGTCGCCGAGCTCGACCCCGGCGGCCAGCATGTCCGAGTTCATCCGCTCGACCCAGGCCACGAACTCGTTGAGTTCGGCGGGACGGGTCGGCTCCATCACGCGGTGCACGTGGACCCCCGCCATCACCTCCTCCTGCGGCGACTCCTCCCCTCCGCGAGTGAGGACGTGGACCTCGGTGTCGCGCTCGACCAGCGCCTCCGAGAGCTTGCGGACGTGGCGCGCGAGGCCGCCCTCGATCAGGGGCGGGTACTCCCAGGAGAGGATCAGGGTTCGGGTCATGGCTCGAGCAGCGGCGCCAGGCTGAGGTCTGGGGCGAGATTGCGCACGCGCGGGTCGACCGCCTCGGCGGAGTCTATGGCCTCGAGCAGGGCCTGAGCGTGCGTCGTGGCACGCGTGTACGGGTAGTCGCCGGCCTGGCCGCGATGGTCCATGAAAGCCCAGTCGCTCGACTGGAGCGCGAGCAGCTCACGCGCTGCTCGCGTGGCCGCGCCGCGCTCAATCGAACGGGCCTCGAGCGCCCGGAGCAGGCGCAGCTCGCTGCGGCGCGTCGCCCAGACGAGATCGGAGACCGAGGGCGAGTCCCAGGTCTCGAGGCTCTTTCCCTCCCCCCAGCTGGCCTCCCTCGCCGCGCGCTCCTCGGGCTGGTGCTCACGCAGCGCCTGCGGCAGAGTGAGCAGGCGGACGCCGTCGAGTTCCGCGCCCTTGATCACCTCGCGGAGCCAGGTCGGGCCCTCCGCCCACCAGTGGCCGAGCAGCTCGGTGTCGGTCGCGAACACGCACACGCCGCGACGCCCGGTCTCCGCACGGTGGCGCTCGAGGCGGTCACGCACCGCCGCCAGGAAGGAGGCCGCGTGCTCGGCGGCGCGCTTGGCGGCCGCGGCCGGGTCGTAGGGGGCGCCGGAGATCGACCAGAGGCGCATCCCGTTCGGCGAGAGCCGGTGGTACTCCAGATACGCGGGGTCTGACGGATAGCCGGCCTCCGACCAGACCAGCCGCACCGTCGCCCAGTCGATGGTGAAGGCGGCCGGCCCGCCGGGCAGACGGATCGGCGTGAGGGCCGCGGTGCCGCGCTCGTGCGAGGTCTGGTCGAGGCAGGTGTAGGCGAGCCCACGCTCGGCCAGGAGGCCCTCGAGCCCCGGCGCGTAGGCGCACTCGGGCAGCCAGAAGCCGTCGGCGTCGCCGAAGCGGCGCTGGTGCGAGCGGAGCCCGGCGTCGATCTGCAGCCGGCGCCCCGCAGCCGTGGCGAGCTTCGGCAGGACGGCGTGGGTCGCCGCTGAGGGCAGCAGCGCGATCCGGCCCTTGCGATGGGCCTCCTGGAAGGCGCGGAGCGGCTCCCGCCGCATCCGGCCGAGGCGCTTCATCGCCCGCGTGTAGTGGTCGGCCTCCGCCCTCGCCGCCGGGCGCAGCGCGGCTCCCGCGTCGGCCACGTCGCGATCCGCGGCGTCGACCCGGTGGCGCCGGAGGAATCTGAGCATCCTCTCCCCGACCCCGTCCGCCTCGAGCTGGTCGGCGAGCACCGGCGTCACGGTCATCGTCAGCCGTTCGGCCACGTCGAGCACCGGCAGGTGTGAGCGGGCGAAGGCGTCGAAGAGCCACTCCTCGCCGAACGGGTAGGTGCCGAAGCCCTCCACGTAGGGCATGTGCGAATGGAGGACGATCGCGAGGTCGCCGCGTGTCCGCTCGGCCATCCCACCCCTTAACGGGTTGCACCTCGGCTTCGCCTCGGAGCACCCTCGCATATCGCCACGAAGTCCAGGGCGCGGTCGAGGTCCTCGGCTCGCAGGCGGAAGTCGCCGGCCCGGATCGCCGGGATGAAGCGGTCGTAGAAGGGCTTCGTGAGGCGCAGGGCCGGGTGGACGCGGTCCCAGCCGAGGCGAATGGCCAGCTCGTGCGCGCGGAGCTTTCCGGCGTGGTGCAGGCCCAGGACCTCGACCCGCTCGAAGTGGGGCTCGAGCAGCTCCCGGTACTGGGCCTGGTCATACTCGCGCAGGTGCCAGGGGTTGTCCGACTTCTCGGCCCCCGGTGGCGCCAGGGTGAGGCGGTTGGGCGTCGAGATGTAGGCGAGGGGGGCGATCTCCGAGATCCGCGCGAGCAGCCGGTCGGGCTCGTGGATGTGCTCGATCGTCTGGAGGAAGACCACCGCGTCGACCGGCTCCGCGAAGTCCTCCACCAGCTCCCGCCGGAAGCTCAGGTTGGGCCTCGGGTAGCGGGCCCTGGCGTGCTCGTGGGCCTCCGGGTTGGCGTCCACGCCGATCACCTCCGCCGCGCGCGCGGCGAGCAGGTCCGAGCCGTAACCCTCCCCGCACGCCAGGTCCGCGACGCGAAGGCCCGCGCAGCGCTCGGCGATCCACTCGTACACGGCGACGTGGCGCCTGTACCAGTAGTTCTCCTCGGGCACGTCCGGCAGCGTGCGCTCACCGGTGAGCTCGAGCGGCGGCACGCCTTCCGGCTGGTTCTCCTGGAGGTAGGTGCGGTCGGCTTCGCTCACCGCCGGGACGTTAGGGACCCGGCCAGGAGGCCGACGACCAGACCTCCCTCGGGCGCGAGCGGCAGATCCGTGGCCACGGCGATCAGGACCCCGACTACGAGGCCGACTCCCCCACCGACGGCGATTGCTGCGCCGGTGCTCACCGCGCCACCCTATAAGGCGCTCAGGCCGCGGGTCCGTGCGTAACATCCGCGCCCGTGCCGACGCGTCCGGACCGAGAGCGGATCAAGGAGGTCAACGAGCGCTACCACGATGTGGCTGCGGCCTCCTACGACTCGAAGTGGGGGATCGACTTCGGCGAGATCGGCCAGGACCAGGTGACCGGCAAGCTGCGCAAGGCGCTCGGGCGCCGGCCGGACGGGCCGTTCGGGGACGCGCTCGAGATCGGCGCCGGGACCGGCTACTTCTCGCTCAACCTGCTCCAGGCGGGGCTGATCGAGCGCGCCACCGCCACGGACATCTCCCCGGGCATGCTGGCGAGGCTGGAGCGGAACGCGACCGAGCTGGGGCTCGAGGTCCAGACCGCGGCGGCCGAGGCCGAGACTCTGCCCTTCGGCGACGAGAGCTTCGACCTCGTCTTCGGGCACGCCGTCCTGCACCACATTCCCGACCTCGAGCGCGCCTTCTCGGAGTTCGCGCGGGTCCTGCGGCCGGGCGGCACCGTGGCCTTCTGCGGAGAGCCCTCGCGCTACGGAGACTTCCTCGCCGCGATACCGAAGCGGACCGCGCTGCTCGCGGCCCCGCTCTGGCGGCGCGCGATGGGCGCCTCGCAGCGACATCACTACCCGGACGCCGAGGCAAACGGGCACTCCCTCGAGCCGGAGGTGGACGTGCACGCCTTCTCCCCGGGCGACCTGCGGCGCTTCTGCGACACCGCGGGTCTCGCCGACGTCAGGGTGCGGGGAGAGGAGCTGCTCGCCTCGATCCACGGCTGGACGGTGCGGACCCTTGAGGCCACCGCCGAGCCCGACCAGGTGCCCTGGGCCTGGCGCCGCTTCGCCTTCCGCAGCTACCTGGCGCTACAGCGCCTGGACAACGGGGTGCTCGAGCCCCACCTGCCGCCGCAGCTCTTCTACAACCTGCTGGTCGCCGCGCGCAGGCCGGAGAGCGGCTAGCCGCGCCCGCCGGGCTCTTCCTCGACCAGGCGGTCGGCCCACGGAATCGCCTCGAGACGGCCGTCGGGGATCGGCTCTCCGCTGACCACTGACTTGCCGTAGGTCCCGTCCTCGAGCCGCTGCTCGGCCCGCTCGATCGCCTCGAGCGTCTGCTCCAGGTCCTCGCGGAGGGCGCTGTCGGTGCTCGCCTGCACCAGCTCGTCGGCCTCGTCGCCGGTGTCCTCGGGCTCGTCGGAGGATTCGCCGCGCCGCCCCTCGAGCTCCCGCTCGACCCGGGCCCGCTCCTCGGCGAGGCGCTCGCGTGCTCTCTGCTCGTCCATGGCCGCTGATCCTACTTACGAAGCAGCTCGCGAAGTGCGCCGGCAACCTCTGCCGGTTCGTTCTTCAGCTGGCGCCAGGTGAGGCGGACGACCCTGAAGCCCAGCGCCGTCAGCTGCGCGTCCCTGGCACGGTCCCCTTCGAACGCCGAGCGGGTGCCGTGGGCTTCGTAGCCATCGAGCTCGACGACCAAGGCGTGCTCTGGCCAGAGAAAATCGACGATGAAGGGGCCGGCGCGGACGTTCACCTCGGGCCCCGGTATGCGGTGCCGCCGGCAGAGGGCGAGAAACCTCGACTCGAGCTCGCTGCGGGTGTGATCGGGCTCGAGCGCAGCGGCGATCGGAAGCCGCAGAAACTCCGCCTGCCTTAGTGCAGCCGCGAACTGCGGCTGGGGAAGGAGGCGGCGGCGATCGATCAGCGTTCGGGAGGGCGTCGTCACGGGAATGCTGTGGCGCACCAGGATGTCTTCGGGCTTCAGGGTTCGGGAGCGGTGGATGACGATCCCGGGGCGCCGTCGACCCGCTTCGCTCGAAACCGTGACGTGTGGATGAACTTCAACAGCGGCTGGGGAAGGAGGGCGGCGGGCCCGGAGCATTCCCCAGAGCTCTCCGGCGCTGGTGTGGCTGAGCACCGCTCCGGGTCCGCAGGCCAGGACGGCGGCCATCCAGCGCCCCGCCTTGCTCACGCCCCGGTGCCCGACGGCGAAAACCTCACGGTGAAGGCGGTGGAGCGTTCCCGCCTGCACCCGGCGGGTGACGCTCTGCCGGCCGATCCCCAATTCCTTGAGCTGCCCAATCGAGATCACGCCGTGCTGGCGGGCGGCGATCCGAGCTATGGCCGCGTCCCGCTGGGGGTTGGTGAGTTCCTCACGCACGTCCGTGAGTAAGTCGCCAACGCCTCGGATCTCCCCCCTTCATCGCCGGTTTTCGCCCGCGCCTACCCGAACGTAAAGGCGTATCCCTTGACCCCCGCGTCGAACCGCAGCGAGAGCCGGTGCCGGCCGACCGTGGGCAGGTCGACCAGGCTGTAGAGGCGCTGGGCCTGGATCGTCGCCTCCCCGTGCTTCACGTCAGCGCCGGCGAGCCTCGCCGGGATCGGCCTGCCGTCGAGGAGCACCCGTAGGTGGCGGGCGCGGTCGGGTGAGCCGAGCACCAGGAAGACGCGCCGGGCATTGAACTCGAGGTCGATCCCGGCGTCGGCGCCGGCCGTCGCGTCCTCCTCGCTGATCCCCCAGTGACCCGAGTAGGCGAAGCGGTTGGCGGGCAGCTGGGCGGGAGGCGGGCCGAAGTCCTGATCGCCGGGGTGGATCGTCCCGCTGGCCCATCCCTGAGCACGGGCGGCGCCGAGGTAGGTCTCCGGGGTGGTCGTCCCCTGGGAGGGGGCCTGGCCCGCGGCCCTGGCCCCGCCCCCGAGGTCCGAATGTCCCGCCTGCCGGAGCAGCGTGCGGATCGCTCTCTCCGTCTCGTCATAGTTGCCCTCTCCGAAGTGCGCCTCCCGCACGTTGCCCTGCGCGTCCACCAGGTACTCGGAGGGCCAGTACTGATTGCCCCACGCGTTCCAGGTGCCCAGGTCGTTGTCCTGCACCACCGGGTAGGTGAGGTGGTTCTGCCGGATCGCCGCCTGGACGTTGCCCGCGTCCTTCTCGAAGGGGAACTCCGGCGAGTGGACGCCGACGACGGTGAAGCCGTCGCGCCCATAGCGCTGCTGCCAGGCCTCCAGGTAGGGCAGCGTGCGGATGCAGTTGATGCAGGTGTAGGTCCAGAAGTCGATCAGCACGACCTTGCCGCGCAGGTCGCCGATCGAGAGCGGCTCACCGCCCGGCGTGTTGAACCAATCCTGGGTGTCGGTGAAGTCCGGCGCCTGGCCGTAGGTGGCTAGGCTGACCGGCTGATCGAGCTGCTCCGGATCGACGATCGGCTTCCCTGACTGGCGCACCTTCGCCAGGTCGGCCGCCACCGCGTTGCTCTTCTCGAGGCCACCGGTCGGGTTCACCAGGAAGCCAGGGAGGTCGCTCGCGATCGCCGTCTGGAAGCGGGTGTCGAGGTTCGCCGTCATCGCGACCGCCACCAGCACCATCACCGCGCCCAGGGCCATCTGCACCCGCCCCCGGACCGGGGCGAGCCGCCGCGAGAAGCTCCGTCCGCCGAGGAGGAGCAGATAGAGCACGATCGCCGAGCCGACGGCGTAGGAGAGCGCGACGGCCAGGCGGCCCGCGGTGAAGTCCTGGGCGGCGGAGACGACGATCACGCCCGCCAGGATCGGCCCGGCGCACGGCGCGTAGACCAGTCCCAGGCTCGCGCCGACGAAGAGGCCCGAGCCGAATCCGTCGCCCCCGAATCGCGCCGGGCCGGGAGCCAGGCGGCTGGCGAGCGCCTCCACCCGGTCCCCGATCGGCGGCACCAGCAGGCAGAAGCCGAAGGCGAAGAGGACCACGATGGCGATGTCCCTGGCCACCCCGTTCGGCAGCCCGAGTGCGTCGATCACGTAGACCAGACCGACCGTCGCGAAGGTGAAAGAGAGGGCAAGCCCGGTGACGACGCCGAGCGGGCGTCGCCTGCCCCCCGTGACCCCCGCCGAGAGCACGGCGGGCAGGATCGGGAGCACGCAGGGCGAGAGGGCGGTGCCCGCCCCGGCCACAAGCGCGAACAGCATCAGCAGTGCCATCTGGGTGATCAGACTCGGAGGTCTACGAAGCGTTACGGCGCAGCTTCAAAGTCGGATTAGTCGTCCGGGGTGGCTCGGCGGACCCGGTGCACCGGCACATCCCCGGCGATCCCCTTGAAGTGACGCTTGCCCGCGAAGGAGAAGTCGAAGACGCGCCCGTCGCCCTCGGCGATCGAGTCCTTCACGGCCTGATCGACGACGACGCTGTCGGGCCGGGCGAAGTTCGTGATCCTGGCGGCCAGATTGACGGGCTGCCCGTAGTAGTCGCCCCCCCGCCCGAGCGCCAGACCGCGGGCGATGCCCGCCCGCAGGGGCGGGATCTCGTCGGTTCCAGCCGACTCGACGAGCCTGACGACCGCATCGAGCAGTGACTTCGACTCCGGCGACACGAACATCGCCGCATCACCGATCATCTTCACCAGGCGCACCGGCGGGCGGGCCGCCTCTGCAGCGAGCTCGAACAACCTGCCGGTCAGGTCGCCGATCTGCTCGATCTCGAGAGACTCGCCGAGGCGCGTGAATCCGACCAGATCGGCGAAGGCGATCGTCACCTCGTCGGCACCCGAGATTCGCCCTGCGGCAACCTCCGCCTCGCTGATCACCGCCTGGCCGATGCGTTCGCGCAGATGGATGCCGTACGCATGCAGGAGCGTCTCGCCGAGCAGCGGCACCATGGCCTTGGCGGCGGCCGCGTAGCGCATCGACAGCTCACGTTCGTCCACGCCCGGTTGCGTGAACACCTCACCGACCAGATCGACGTTGGCTTCGGCGAGATTCGCCATGGAGATGCCGATGATGCGGGAGGTCTCCAGCACTCCCTGCTGTGGCATGCCGGCATCGAGGAAGAGCTTGGCCCGCTTTGCCGCCTCGAGGTCGGCCTCCCCGTAGACACGGTCCTCCTCCTCGGGAATCGGAGCCCCGAGCGCCTGCAGCAGCTTGGCCAGGAACCCGGGGTCGATTCCGGCGCCCTCGGCGATCTCGGCCGCGGTGTAGCGCTGCTGGCCGTCGTCGAACACACGCTCCACCGGGAGAAGCACCAATCGATTCTCCTCGACGGCCCGTCTCAGCTCTTCTAGCGAGACACCCTGTTCGGCGAGCTCCTCGAGCAGCGCCAGCCGCGCCTCTCGCGCCTCGCCCCGCAGGTCCCGGAGCAGCCCCTCCGCCTCGAAATCGATGTCACCCACGCCCTGATCCTAAGATGGGCCGGAATGGCGGGTCTCGAGCTCCCGATCTTCGAGCTGCCGCTCGTCCTGCTGCCCGGCGAGCAGGTCCCTCTCCACATCTTCGAGGAGCGCTACAAGCGGATGGTGGGGACCGCGCTGGAGCAGGGGGAGCCCTTCGGGATCGTCCTGCGCGACGACGAGGGCGCCCGCTCGATCGGCTGCACGGCGCGCGTCGATGACGTCCTGGAGCGCTTCGACGACGGGCGCATGAACATCGTCGTCAGCGGCGAGGCTCCGTTCAAGGTGCTCGACCGCTTCGAGTCCTCGGAATACCCGACCGGCGAGGTCGAGCTGATGGCCGAGGACGATGCGCCGCCGCCGATCGACGAGGAGGCGGCCAGCGCGGCGCGCGAGGCGTTCGCCGAGCTGGCCGAGCGGGCGACCGGGGAGCGGCCGGAGCCCGAGGAGCTCGACGGTGCCTCGGCCTACTCGATCGCCGCCCGGATCGAGCTGCCGCCGGACACCAAGCAGCGGCTGCTCGAGACGCGTGACGAGGACGAGCGGATGACCGTGCTCGCCAACGCGCTCGGCGCCGTCGGCAAGGCGCTGGAGCGGGCAGAGGAGGCCGCAGAGCGGGCCTCCGGCAACGGCAAGGTCAAGTTCCCAGGGCTGCCGGAGTAGCTACGCCAGGACGACCGCGCCGCCGCGGCGTGGATCCCCGCCGCCGCTGAGCTCGCCGGTCTCCGGGTCACGCGCGACCGCCTGAGCCCCCCCGAAGAAGAGGTTCTCCCGCTTCCAGCGCACCACCGGCACGCCTCTGCGCTCCAGGTCGGCGAGTCCCTCCTCCTCCACGCCGGGCTCCGCCTGCACGGTGCCGGCCTCGAAGTGAATGCGACCGGCCCGAACCGCATCACCGGCGTCCATCCCCTCCTCGAGCACCCTGACCACGGTCTGCAGGATCGCCGAGCGGATCCGGTTCGATCCCGCGCTTCCAAGCCCGAGCACCACCTCGCCGTCACGCAGGGCGAGCGTCGGCGACATCATCGAGCTCACCCGGCGCCCGGCCGGGATCAGGTGAAAGCCCTGCGGGTTGAGGTCCTCCTCCCCCAGCATGTTGTTGACGTGCACGCCGGTCCCCGGGACCACCACCCCGGAGCCGGTGCCGTTCGAGCAGGTGACCGAGGCGCAATTGCCCTCGCCGTCCAGCACCGCCAGGTGGGTGGTCGAGCCCAGCCTGTCCGCGGGACCGCCGGCCCCGCCTGCCCCGCCAACCCACTCGCCGGCCCGAATCCGCTTCGCGACCTCGTCGAGGTCGGCCGCGAGAAAGCGCTCGACGTAGTCCTCGTCGTGCAGGCCCTCGTGGAAGTGATCGGTCCGGCGGGCATTGGCCGCCTCGGTCGCCGCGACGATCTGCTCCACTCCGCTGCGATCGCCAAGTCGGTCCAGAACACCCAGCGAGAAGGCGATCAGGATTCCCCCGGAGGACGGTGGGGCGTTGGTGAGCACGTCGTGACCGCGGAAGCGCGCCTTCACCGGGCGCCGCTCGATCGGCTCGTAGGCCCGAAGGTCGTCCAGGCCGAGCGTCCCGCCCCGCGCGCGCACCCAGTCGCAGACCAGCCGGGCGGTCTCGCCGCGATAGAACGGCTCGGCCCCGTCCGCGGCGAAGCGCTCCAGCGCGTCCGACATCTCCGGGTAGCGGAAGGTGTCGCCCTCGACCAGCCGCCTGCCCTCGGGGGCGTAGAGCGCGGCGGCCTCGGGGGTCGAGGTGAGGATCGGATCGAGGATCTCGTGGAAGTACGCCTGCGCCTCGGTCACCCGGAC
>DATBHQ010000117.1:0-6350 GCA_036557385.1 Solirubrobacterales bacterium
CCCGTCCCGCTCGAAGAGCCGCCAGCGGCCGACGCCGGAGAGCTCGCCGGAGGCGTCGCCCTCCAGGAGGTGGGGCCGCTCGACCCTGGTGGTGCGAACGAAGAACTCGAGCCGGTAGGGGAGCTTCGACCTCCAGACGTAGCGGCCGTACTGCCCGACGCCGCTCTCGTCGCCCTCCTCGAGCTTCTCGGCCTCCAGCACCCCCTTCCACCAACCCGGCCAGCGCTCGGACTCGTAGATCGCGTCCCAGACGGGCTCGCGCTCGGCCTCCAGCAGCCAGGTGGTGAGGAACCGGTATTCGGCCACTCAATTGCGGGACGGCGCCTCGCCGTTCCCGAACTGGCTGGAGGGGCGCTCGACGATCTGGGAAAAGCGGATCACCGTCACCGTGTCGTCGTCGGAGATCGGCCGCGTGTAGATCTTGCCGAGGAAGTCGACGGTCTCCTCGCGGCGGCGGAACTCCGGGTTGTCGTGCTCGATGTCGCGGGGGGAGAGCTCCGACACCTTCTTCACCTCGACGTCGTCGATCACCGCGGCGAAGATCTTCTCCCGCGGCTGGTGCCGGTAGCCGATCGTGATCCAGACGACCTGACCTCGCTTGTACTTGCGCGACTTGTCCCCGAGGCGGATAGTGGCCGTCTTCCGGCCGCTCCGGAGCTGGTCGACGAAGACCGGCGAGTAGAAATTGAGCACGTAGAGGGCGGAGTTCACGGCGCGAGCCTACTTCAGGTCACTCCGGCGGGGTGAAGCCCTCAGCGCCGATCAGGGGGACGAACCGGCAGGGCCCGATCGTCTCCTGGTGCAGGTCGCCGTTCCGGCGGACGAAGGCGGTGAGCAGATCCGCCGAGCCGGTCGCGATCGGCACTACCAGCCGGCCATCGGTGGCGAGCTGAGAGAGCAGGCTGTGCGGGGCCTCCGGCGTGGCGGCGTGCACCGCGATCGCGTCGTAGGGCGCGCTCTCGGGATGGCCACGGCTGCCGTCGCCGACGATCACCTCGACATTCGCGATGCCCAGTTCCTCCAGGCGCTGGCGAGCGCTCTCGCCGAGCTCCGCCACCCGCTCGATGCTGACCACGTGGCTGGCGAGCTGGGCCAGCACCGCCGCCGAGTAGCCCGAGCCCGTCCCGATCTCCAGCACCTTCTCGCACCCATTGAGCTTCAACGCCTGGCAGATCGCCGCGACGACCCACGGCTGCGAGATCGTCTGGTCGTACCCGATGGGAAGGGCCGAGTCGTTGTACGCGCTGCGGCGCACGCCATCGGGGATGAAGTGCTCGCGCGGCACCGCTCCCATCGCGGCGAGAACCCGCTCGTCTGAGATCCCCCGCCGGTAGAGGTGGCGCTCAACCATCCAGGCTCGTTGCTCCGCGAAGTCGGGATCGCGGCGCGAGCTCAAAATATGTACGCGTCCAGCCGCTCGGGCTCGATCACGGTGACCCGGCCCCGGCCCACCTGGACCACGCCGGCGCGCTCGAGTGTCGCGAGGAAGCGGCTGACGCTCTCGCGCGACGTCCCGGCCATCTGCGCGAGATCGGACTGGCGGAGCCGGATCGTCACCCCGTCCTTGACGATCGGGGTGATCGCCTCCTCGGCGAGCAGTTGGTTGAGGACGCCGGCGACCCGGCTGGGGACGGTCTGGAAGGACTGGCGGGAGATCCGCTCATTGGCCTCGCGCAGGCGCCGGGTGAGCGCCACGACGAGCTTCTCCGCCATCTCGGGGTGAGAGCGGATCAGCCTGCGCACGTCGGTGCCGGGCAGCGCCAGCAGCTCGGTGTTCTCGGCCGCCTCGACGCTCGCCGAACGGCTCTCGCCGTCCAGCATCGCGAGCTCTCCGAAGATCCCGCCGGGGCCGAGCGTCGCCAGCGTGATCACGCGGCCGTCGGAGTGCTGGCGGGTGACGCGGCAGCTGCCCCGGCTGACGATGTAGCAGGCATCGCCGGGGTCGCCCTCGTGGAAGACCCGCGTCTCGCGCGGATAGCTGCGCGGGATCGCCACTTGGGCGACCCGGTCGAGCTCCTCCGGAGAGAGCTCCGAGAACAGCGGCACCGTTCCGAGGAGCTCGACGATCTCTTGCCTCGCTCCGCTCTCCATTACCCACTCCTGATTATCACGGGCTTCAGCCCGTTTGGCAGCCCGGGCACCAGTAGGTCGTCCGCGCGGCGTCCCCCTGCGCCCGCGAGCGGATCGCGGTGCCGCAGCGCGGACAGGGCTGTCCCGCGCGCCGGTAGACCTGTTTCGGCTGGCGCCCGGTCTCCACGGCCTCGAGCATGAGGGCCCGCGTGGCGGTGAGCACGTCCTCGAGCCGATCGTCGGCGACTTCCTCCAGGCGCTCCTGAGGATCGATCCGCGCCGCCCAGCAGCCCTCCGACTTGAAGATGTTCCCGATCCCCGCAACGAGCCGCTGGCCCAGCAGCGCCGCGCCGAGCTCGATCCGTGGATTCACGCTGCGCATCCGGGCGATCGCGGCCGCCGGCTCGAACTCCTCGGCGAGGATGTCGGGGCCGAGGCGCACCAGCCGCGGCTCGCGCAGGATGTGGCCGCGCCTGCCGATCCGCATGAAGGACCCGCCGAAGTTGACGGCCTCGGCGTCCTCGGCTGACAGAGCGATCCAGGCGTGCGCCGCTGGGCGGCGCCAGCGCTCCCCCCGCCGGTAGACGTGCCAGCCGCCGCGCATCCCCAGGTGGCTGTGGAGCATCAGGTCCTCGTCGAAGTGGAGCAGCAGGTGCTTGCCGCGGCTCTCCACCCGCTCCAGCTCCAGGCCGTCGATCGCCGAGGTGGAAAGTCCCTCCGGCCGGCGGCGACCCGGGGTTCTGGCCGAGATCCGCTTGCCGCCGAGCGCGCCGTCGATCCCGCGCGCCATCCGCAGGACCGAATCCCCCTCGGCCATGACTACGCCACTAGCCGCCGCGGCTGGCGGCGGAATCCCGCCTCGATCAGCGCGGCCTCCAGGCCGGACCCGATCACAGGCTCGCCATCGACCCGCTCGATCGCGAGCTTCTCGATCTGGCCGGCCTGAGCTGACTCGGCGAGCGCCCCGAGGCACTCGATGAACTCGCCGTCGTCGAGCTTTCCCAGCCGGAGAAGTCCCTTGCCGCCGCGCTCGACGTAGAGCAGCGGCTCGCCGTCGCGGAGCAGCACGTAGGCGCCCGCGATGCGGGCCGCCCGCCTCTGGCCCTCGAGCTTCGGCCAGGAGAGCGTCGCTCCGTAGGGATTCGCCGGGTCGGTGGCGGCCAGGACCTGCAGCGCGCCGTCGTTCTGTGGCAGGCTGCGAAGGCGCTCGACCGCCCCGGGCAGGGCGAACTGGGCACCGCCGAGGCCCTCGACGAAGTAGCCGCGCCTGGCCGTGCCGAGCAGCTCGAGGTTCTGCAGCTCGCCGTAGATCGAGGCGAAGCCGCCCGGAATGCCCTCGGCGATCGCGGTCTCGCGGGTGACGATGCCGTGGCGCTCGAGCATGAGCTCGGCGAGCGCCCGCATGCGTGGGCCGGCCGACGGTGCGTCCGCGAAGAGCGGCACGGTGAGGGACCAGCGCCCGATCACGGTGCCCGCAGCTGCCGCTCGGCGGCGGGCGAAACGGCGGCCACCGCGTTCACTCCGCTGGGCGGCCCGCAGGCGGGGAGCACGCAGCGGGGCGAAGGCGTCGTTGGTGACCTCGCCCGACCAGGCGAGATCCCAGAGCGCCTCGTGGAGCTCCTCCGCCGAGCCCTCGAGCTCGAGCAGGTCGAGCCAGAAGCAGGGGCCCTGGGCGAGCCGCTCACGGATCGCGTCGTGGATCTCGCCCTCCGGACGGTCGAGCTTCGCGTTCCCCGGCGGCGGCCCGGCGAGCCTGACGTCCTCGCGGAAGTAGAGCGAGACCTTGCCGTCGTTGCGGCCGAGGGCCCCGGCACCGACCCAGACCAGCTCGCCGCTGGTGCAGAGCTCGTCGAGCCAGGTCGGGCTGTACTCGCCGAGCCTGCGCGGCAACACGTCCCTCTCCCAGGTCTTCGGCGTGAGGGGGACGCCCTGGAGCGAGATCAGCGCCTCCCGCAGCCGGTCGGGTCCCGCCCCGGCGCGCCCGTGGGCATCGACGTTCTGCCAGCTCGGCAGGAAGCGGGCGAGCTCGCGCTGGTCGGTCGCCTCGACCTCCTGTCGCAGCCGCGCGAGGCTCGCTCGGCGGAGCCGCCGCAGGACGTCCGCCTCGCACCACTCGCGCGAGGTGCCTCCCGGGAGCAGCTCTCCGCGGACGAGATCCCCGGAGCGCTCCAGTTCCTTCAGGGCCGAGCTCGGATCCACGCCGTAGCGATCCGCCAGCTGGCGGGTGGGGAAGGGGACGTGCGTGGAGGCGTAGCGGCGGACCAGCGAGACGAGCGCGTCCTCGACCGGCTCCAGGAAGCTCTCGGGCAGCCCGGCGGGAGGCGGCACCCCCAGCGCGTCGCGGTAGAGGCCGGCGTCCTCGGCGGCGATGTAGCGCTCCTCGCCCGCGACCCTGACGAGGGCGGCGCGGCGCTCCTTGACCAGCTTGTCGAGCATCGACTTCGCCGAGTAGCCCTCCTCGACCCGCTGCTCGCACTCCTCCTCGGTCAGGTCGCCGAGGCGGCGGAGGATCTGCTGGAGGCCATCGCGGTCCTTGGCCAGGCCGGCCTCGGTCAGGTGCTGGAGCTGGGCGGCGACCTCCTCCAGCGCCTCCGGGTCGATCAGCTCACGCAGCTCCTCTTGGCCGAGCAGCTCGGCGAGGAGGTCGCGGTCGAGTGCCAGTGCGGCGGCGCGACGCTCCGCGTTGGGCGTGTCGCCCTCGTACATGTAGGTGGCGACGTAGTCGAAGAGCAGCGAGGAGGCGAATGGCGAGGCGGTCGGGGTCTCGACCTCGACCATCGTGATCTTCCGCGAGTGCAGGTCGCGGAGCAGGTCCTTCAGCGAGGGGAGGTCGAGGACGTCCCGCATCACCTCGCGGTAGGTCTCGAGGATCACCGGGAACCGGGGGAAGTCGCGGGCGACCTCGAGCAGGCTCTGCGACTTCAGCCGCTGCTGCCAGAGGGGGGTGCGCTTGCCGGGCCAGGCTCTCGGGATGAGGAGGGAGCGGGATGCGTTCTCGCGGAAGCGGGCGCCGAACAGAGCCGAGCTGGAGAGCTCCCGGATCACCAGGTCCTCCAGCTCGTCGGGCTCCAGCATCACCAGATCGGCGGGCGGCGGCTCGTCGGCATCGGGCAGGTGGATGACGATCCCGTCGTCCGACCAGATCGCGTCGGCCTCGAGGTCCTTGTCGTCGCGGATCTTGGCCGAGAGGGCGAGGCCCCAGGCGGCGTGCACCCGGCCGCCCCAGGGGGAGAGCACGCAGAGGCGCCAGTCCCCGATCTCGTCGCGGAAGCGCTCGACGACGATCGCCTCGTCCGAGGGGACCACGCGGGTAGCCGCCTGCTGCTCGGTCAGGTAGTTGACGAGGTTCTGCGCGGCCAGCTTGTCGAGGTCGTTCTCCTTCGCGAGCTTCTTGGGGTCGGCGTTGACCGCCTCCCGCGAGAAGGCGCCGATCGCCTTGCCGAGCTCCGCCGGCCGGCCGATGCCGTCGCCGCGCCAGAAGGGAACGGCGCCGGGAGTTCCCGGGGCGGGGGTGACGATGACGCGGTCGCGCGTGATCTCCTCGATCCGCCAGGTGCTCGCGCCCAGCAGGAAGGTCTGGCCGGGGCGGGCCTCGTAGACCATCTCCTCGTCGAGCTCGCCGACGCGGCGGCCGTCCGGCAGGTGGACACCGTAGAGGCCGCGGTCGGGGATCGTGCCCGCGTTTGCGACCGCGAGCTGGCGGGCGCCGGGACGGCCCCGCATCCTGCCCTTGGTGCGGTCCCAGACGATCCGCGGGCGGAGCTCGGCGAACCTCTCCGACGGATAGCGGCCGTCGAGCATGTCGAGGACGTTCTCGAGCTGCTCCCGGGAGAGCTCGGCGAAGGGCTGGGCCGAGCGGACCAGCTTCTCGACGTCGTCGATCTCCCACTCATCGAGGGCCGCCATCGAGACCAGATGCTGGGCCAGCACATCGAGCGGGTTCTGCGGGATGACCGTCTCCTCGATCTCGCCGGTTCGCATCCGGCGCGCGACGACGGCGCACTCGAGCAGGTCGGCCCGGAACTTGGGGAAGATCCGGCCCTTCGAGACTTCGCCGAGCGTGTGCCCGGCGCGGCCGACCCGCTGCAGCCCGCGGGTCACCGACTTCGGCGATTCGACCTGGATCACCAGGTCGACGGCGCCCATGTCTATGCCCAGCTCCAGCGATGAGGTCGCCACGAGGCAGGGCAGCTCGCCGGACTTGAGCAGCTCCTCGACCAGCGCGCGCTCCTCGTGGGAGAGCGACCCGTGGTGTGCCCGGGCGATCTCGGGAGGAGCCT
>DATBHQ010000118.1:0-2183 GCA_036557385.1 Solirubrobacterales bacterium
GTGCTACAGGGAGGAGAGATATGTGTTGTTGTCTGTGGGAGGTAGCCGGTATCAGGCTCCGAGCGGACGACTGAACCGCGTTGAGGCGGTCAGCGCCAGATGCGCGGAGCCGAACCCGACCAAAAAGATCGTTGCGATGCCATCGCCGGCGATCCCCGCGATCACCCCGGCTGCGATGGTCGCGAGGGCCAGGGTGTAGTCGAGTCCCGCGTGGGCGCTCAGGGGCAGGTTGCCACGGGAGCTGTCGCCGTAGACCGAGGTCGCGAGGCCGATCAGCAGCACGCCGAGCGCGATGCTGAGGGCGCCGGCCAGGTAGTCGAAGCCCAGCGCGAACGGCGCCACGATCAGCAGCGGCGCGGCCGCCACCTCGAGCGCGGCGTGGACGTTGATCGGTATCGCTCTGAAGAGGGTCATCGCGAAACCAGGGTACGAACGTATGTGCGATTCGTCTGTGAGCGGGGTCACAGTCGCCCTGCCAGGCGTCTTCCGCTCGCACGCGGTCGCCTAGGTACGGTTCGCCGCGTGAGCCGCCGTCGCGCCGACACCCTGCTGGCCGAGCGCGGGCTGGCGCCGTCGCGCACCGCGGCCGCGGCGACGGTCCGGGCGGGGCGGGTCCGGCTCGCCAAGAACGGCTCGACGGTGGAGAAGCCGAGCGAGCTCCTGCCCGATGACGCGGAGCTCGTCGTCGAGCAGGGCGACGAGTTCGTCTCCCGGGGTGGGATCAAGCTGAAGAACGCGCTCGACGAGCTGCCCGTCGAGGTGGGGGACCGCCTGACGCTGGACGTGGGCGCCTCGACCGGCGGGTTCACCGACTGCCTGCTGCAGCGCGGCGCGAAGCTGGTGCTCGCCGTCGACGTCGGCTACGGCCAGCTCGACTGGCGGCTGCGCCAGGACTCCCGGGTGCTGGTGATGGAGCGGCTCAACGCCCGCTACCTCGGCGAGTCCCACCTGCCCTTTCGGCCCCAGCTGATCACCGTGGACGTCTCCTTCATCTCCCTCGCGATGCTGCTCTCCCCGATCGTGGCGACGGCGGCGGAGGACTTCGATCTGCTGGGGCTGGTCAAGCCGCAGTTCGAGCTCGGCAAGGAGAAGGTGGGGAAGGGGGGAGTGGTGCGCGACGCCGCCGACCGGCGGGACGCGATCCGCAAGGTGGCCGACGCCGCCGAGAAGGAGGGCCTGGTCGTTCGCGGCGTGGCCTCCTCGGGGCTCCCGGGCCCGAAGGGAAACCGCGAGACCTTCGTCTGGGCCGCGCGCGCCGGCGAGGGGATCGACCTCGAAGCCGCGCTCGAGGACGCGGAGCCATGAACGTGGAGCGGGCGATGCTGATCACCCCCGCGCACCCCGAGCGCTCCACCGAGGCCGTGGCGACCGCCTCGGAGGTGGCGAGGGCGGCGGGTGTTCAGCTCGTCTCCACGCCCGACGAGCACGAGAAGCACCTGGACGCCGCGGCCCACATCGAGCGGGTGGCGGACGGGGAGCGGCCGGACGTCTGCCTGGTGCTCGGCGGCGACGGCAGCATCCTCTATGCGCTGCGCCACTTCTCCAACACCGGCGTGCCGGTGTTCGGGATCAACTTCGGCACGATCGGCTTCCTGGCCGCCGTCGAGCGCGAGCAGCTCTCGGCCGGGCTGGAGCGGGCGTTCAGCGGCGAGTTCGACGTGATGGACATGCCGGCACTCAGCGTCGACCTGCCGGTCGAGCATCCGGTGGCGCTCAACGACGTCAGCCTCCTGCGCCAGCCGCACGGCCGAGTCGCGGAGCTCTCCTACACGATCGGGAACGAGGAGGTGGGGAGCGTCCGCTGCGACGGGCTGGTCGCCGCCACTCCGGCCGGCTCCACGGGCTACAACCTCGCCAACGCGGGCCCGATCCTCGCCTGGGGCGTGAAGGGCTACGTGGTCAGCTTCATCGCCCCGCACACCCTCGCGGCGCGGGCGCTGGTGGTCGCGCCGAGCGACTCGCTCTCGGTCATGAACGCCGCCGGGCGGGAACCGGTCGAGATCTCGCTGGACGGGTCACCCGCCGGTGAGCTCGAGCCGGGCGCGGCGCTCGAGATGCGCTTCGAGGAGTCGGTCAGCAAGCTGGCCCAGCTGCCGGGCGCGAACTTCTACCACCGCATCCGCGAGAAGTTCGGGAAGCTCGCCTAGCTAGTCTGCAGCGCATGGAGCGGAAGTGGTGGACGC
>DATBHQ010000119.1:0-8068 GCA_036557385.1 Solirubrobacterales bacterium
GCGGCGCTCGAGATGCGCTTCGAGGAGTCGGTCAGCAAGCTGGCCCAGCTGCCGGGCGCGAACTTCTACCACCGCATCCGCGAGAAGTTCGGGAAGCTCGCCTAGCTAGTCTGCAGCGCATGGAGCGGAAGTGGTGGACGCTGCTGGCGACCTGCATCGCGACGTTCATGTTGCTGCTCGACATCACGATCGTGAACGTCGCCCTCCCCTCGATCCAGGAGGACCTGCACGCGAGCTTCTCAGACCTCCAGTGGGTGGTCGACGCCTACTCGCTGATGCTGGCCGCCATGCTGCTCACGGCCGGCTCGCTCGGTGACCGCCTCGGGCGGCGCCGGGTCTTCGTCGCCGGCTTCGCGATCTTCAGCGGGGCGTCGCTGCTCTGCGGCCTCGCCAAGGACCCGACGTTCCTCAACCTCGCGCGCGGCCTCCAGGGCATCGGCGGATCCGCGATGTTCGCGACCACGCTGGCCCTGATCGCGCAGGAGTTCCGGGGCCCCGAGCGAGCCACCGCGTTCGGCATCTGGGGAGCGACGATCGGGGGCTCGGTGGCGATCGGGCCGCTGGTGGGCGGCGCGATCACCGACGCCTTCGGCTGGGAGTGGATCTTCTTCGTCAACGTCCCGATCGGGATCGGGGCGATCCTCCTCACCCAGGCGAAGCTCGCCGAGTCGAGGAACCCCGACGCCGAGCCGGTCGACTGGCCGGGAGTAGTCACCTTCTCGGCCGCGCTCTTCCTGCTCATCTACGGGCTCGTGCGGGGGAACCCGGATGGCTGGTCGAGCGGCCACATCGTCGCCGCGCTGATCGGCTCAGCCGTCCTCATGCTGGCCTTCCTGGCGATCGAGATGCGCTCCTCGCATCCGATGCTGGAGCTCGAGCTCTTCCGCAAGCCGGCGTTCGTCGGAGTGTCGGCGATCGCCTTCGGCCTCTCCGCCTCGATGTTCTCGATGTTCCTCTACATCACGATCTACATCCAGGACGTGCTCCACTTCACCCCGCTCGAGGCCGGGGTTCGCTTCCTGCCGATCACGGTCGTCTCCTTCTTCGTCGCGCCGGTCGCCGGCCAGCTGCTCAACCGCATCCCGGCCCGCGCCTTCTTCGGCCTCGGGTTGACGCTGGTCGGGATCGGCCTGCTGCTGATGCGCGGCCTCACGCCGGGATCGGAGTGGACGGCTCTGCTCGCCGGCTTCATCGTGGCGGGGGCCGGCATCGGGATGACGAACCCCGCGATCGCCTCGACCGCCGTCGGCGTGGTCTCGGCCGCCAAGGCGGGAATGGGGTCCGGGATCAACAACACCTTCCGCCAGGTCGGCATCGCCACCGGCGTGGCGGGCCTCGGGGCGGTCTTCCAGTCGGAGATCCAGTCGAAGCTGCCCGCGCAGGCGCCGAGCGACGCCGCGCAGGGCATCGCCTCCGCCGGCCCTCACGTGGCCGCGGGGGGCGGCCCCCAGGCGGTTCACGCCGCGACCGTCGCCTTCGTCGGAGCGCTCAACGAGCTCTTCCTGATCACCGCGATCGTCGCCTTCTGCGCCGCTGCCCTGGGGCTGCTGCTGACCCGCGAGAGCGACATGGTCCCGCACGGCCCGCCGCAGTCCGCGGCCGAGCCGGCCCAGGAGCCCGCCGCCGTCTAGCCGGCGACGCGCTCGCAGAAGCTGCGCAGCGCGGTGGCGAACTCCTCGCTCGCGGCCGACGCCTTGGACACGGCCACCGTGTCCGCCTCCGGGAAGGAGGCAACCAGATCGTCGTAGCCCTCCGCTGTGAACACGAGGCACCCCTCGTGCTTGCCGAGCAGCAGGGGCTTGTCCACCCGCCCCAGCAGCTCGGCGATCGGCTCGGGCCGCTCGACGTGCGCGTCCCAGACATGGGCAGCGATCGCGCTCGGGGGGAACCGACGCACGATCTCGGTCGCCATCCCGTCGTCGAATCCCCCCTGCGTGAACTGGGTGATCCCGTAGCGGACGAAGGAGTCGTAGTCGGTGCTCATCAGCTGGGTCATCGCTGCGACGACCTCGCCGTTCACCGAGGGCCGCTCTCCCTCCGTCGCGTAGTCGACGCTCGCATGTCCGAGGGCGACGCCGAGGACGCGATCCGGCTGGGCGATGGCGACGCGGACCGCGGTCGCGGTGCCCCAGGCATCCCCGGCGACGAAGTACTCCTCCCAACCCCGGCTCTCGACCTCCCGCAGAGCCCTTCGAACCAGCGCCTCGCGGTAGACCAGGTCAGGACCGATGTCCGGCGCCGGCTCGTCCCCGAACCCCGGCGCGTCGAAGGTGGCGACCTCGGCCCACTCCGAGAGCCCCGGGGCGATCGCCCACTCGATCTCGGTGAACTGGGGACAGAGGAGGAGCCGCGGCCGGGCCATCGCGGTCAATCTCTCACAGCTGAGTAATCCGTCGGGCTCCCTCGTTAGAACGGGTGCCGATGTTGCTCGAGCTCCGGATCGAGAATCTGCTGTTGATCGAGCGCGCCGAGCTCCGGCTCGGCCCGGGCCTGAACGCGATCACGGGGGAGACCGGGGCCGGCAAGACGATCCTCGCCCACTCCTTCGACCTGCTGATGGGCGGGAGGGCCAGGGAGGGGATCGTCCGGCCCGGCGCGAGCGAGGCCTACGTCGAGGGGGTCTTCGAGCTTCCCGAGGGTCTCTTCGACGATCCCGAGCTCGCCGAGATCGGTGACCGCCTCCCGGAGGGCGCCTCGGAGCTGGTGGTCGGCAGACGCATCTCCGCGAGCGGGCGGACGAGCGCGTTCCTCGGCGGCCGCTCGGCCTCCGCGCCCGACCTCCAGGCCCTCGGCTCCCGGCTGCTCGCCTTCTACGGGCAGCACGAGCACCGCAAGCTGACCCTCTCGAGCGCCCAGCTCGAGACGCTCGACGGCTTCGCCGGGGAGCGCCATCTGGAGCGACGGCGCGCCTACCGGGAGGCGCACGCCGAGGTGCTCGGCCTCGAGCACGAGCTCGAACGGATCCGCGAGAGCGAGGGTGCGCGCGTGCGCGACCTGGACCTGCTCCGCTACGAGCTCGATGAGATCGTTGCGGCTCAGCTCGACGCCGGGGAGGAGGCGGAGCTGGCCGCGGAGCGTGAGCGCCTGCGCCACGCCGAGGGCCTGCGCGGGGCGGCGGCGGAGGCGCTGGCGGCGGTGTCGGGCGATGGCGAGGCCGGTGGCGCGGTGGAGGCGATGGGATCCGCGGAGGCCGCGCTTGCGGCCAGGGAGGGGGTCGATCCCGAGCTCGACAAGCTGACGGAGGCGGCCAAGGGTCTGCGCCTGGAGCTGCAGGAGCTGGCGGGAGAGCTGCGCGGGTACGCCGACGGTATAGAGGCCGAGCCCGGCCGCCTCGAGCAGCTCGAGGAGCGGCTCGAGGTGATCGACCGGCTGAAGCGCAAGCACGGCGGCTCGATCGAGTCGGTGCTCGCCCACGCCGAACACTGCCGCGCGGAGATCGACGCGATCGAGGGCGCGGGGGAGACCACCGAGCGGCTGGAGGCCGGGTTGCAGAAGGCGATGCGGACTCGCACCGACCTCGCCGGAGGGCTGAGCGAGGTGCGGGCCAAGTCCGCGAAGAGGCTCGAGGGGCGGATCGCGAAGGAGCTCGACCAGCTCGGGATGAGCGGAGCGAAGCTCGAAGTCGCCCTGGAGCCGCACCCCGAGGGGTTCGGGGCGCTCGGCCAGGAGCGGGTCACCTTCCGCGTGGCGACCAATCCGGGCATGCCCACCTCACCGCTGCGGGACGCTGCCTCCGGGGGCGAGCTCTCCCGTCTGATGCTGGCCCTGGCCGGCCAGGGAGCGCCCGGCGGCGCCGCCACCTACGTCTTCGACGAGATCGACGCGGGAGTCGGCGGCAACACCGCGCGGACGGTTGGCGAGAGGCTCAGGTCACTCGGCGCCGAGCGGCAGGTGCTCTGCATCACCCACCTGCCGCAGGTGGCGTCGATGGCGGAGACCCACTTCAGGATCGAGAAGAGCGTCGGCCGCGGGCGCTCGACCGCGACGGTCGAGCGAGTCGACGGGGACGAGCTGGTCGCCGAGATCGTTCGCATGCTCGGCGGCTCGGACGGCGACGATGCCGCGGACCGCCACGCCCGCGAGCTGCTCAAGGCCGCCTAGGAACTACACCTGGGGCGCCTCCAGCGCTCGTATCAGCTCCCCGCGCATGTGGCGCCACCGCGTCTCGAGCAGGCGGGCGTTGGGGCCAATGCTGATCTGAAGCAGCGCGAGCCCGCGCATGCTCGCGAGTACGTAGACGAAGTCGTCGGCGAAGCCCGGGCGCTGGGTGAGATCGCCGAGTGCCGTGTCAACGGCCTGAAAGAGCGAGGTGGTGACCTCGCGCTCGACCTCGAGCATCCGACCCTGAAGCTCGGGGTCGGTGCGAGCCGCGACCCACAGCTCCAAAGTCGCGTCGAACATCGGCGGCTGGTGGCTCGCCCAGAGGATGTCGACGCAGTCCGCGACCGAGACCTCTCCACCGCCGATTCGTGCGGTGAAGTCGGCGAGCCGCTGCTCGGCCAGGTGCGCCATCGCGGCGGCGAGGAGGTCTCTGCGGCTGCGGAAGTAGGGGAGCTGCGCACCCCTCGACAGGCCGGCGCGCTCGGCGATGCGGCCGGTCGTCGTCTTCGCGTAGCCGTCGGTCGCCAGGCATTCGACGGTGGCGTCGAGCAGGGCCGCGCGGGTTTCCGCGCTCCGCCTGGCATTTATTCCGGCGCCGGGCGGGGGAGTGACCACGGAGTTCGGCATCGGCCGATCCTAGCGCCCTGATCTGCAGGCCTGCATACAAAATGCAGCCCTGCATGTTATGTTCCGCCGAGGGACCACTTCTCAAGGAAGAGAGGCAGGGAAGAGATGCGGAAGCTCAGCTTGAGTTTGCCTGTGGCCGCGATTGCGGCCCTGTTCTGCCTCTGCGGAGCTTCGACCGCGGCTGCCGATCCCCCGAGCGCGCTCGGCATCACCTGCACGCAGGCCGGCGACGGGTCCTACCAGTGCGGCAGCACCAGTCCGCGAAGCACGACCGAGACCTGGGACGGCATGCCGATCGACGTCAACGTCGCCCTGCCCGACCCGGGCACCTTCGGCAACGGCCCCTACCCGCTGGTGATGCTCTTCCACGGCTGGGGGCAATCGAAGCTCAGCTTCTCGCAGATGACCCACTACACCGACGAGGGCTACGCGGTCTTCACCATGAGCGACCGCGGCTTCTATGAGTCCTGCGGCTCCGACGCTTCCGTCGCGGCCGATCCGACCGGCTGCGACAGCCAGTACGTGCGGCTGCTGGACGACCGTTACGAGGTCCGCGACGCTCAGTACCTGGCCGGGGAGCTCGTCGACGAGGGGTGGGCTCAGCCGATGAAGATCGCCGCCTCCGGCGCCTCGTACGGCGGCGGCATGTCGATGGCGCTGGCGACCCTCAAGGACCGCACGATGATGCCCGACGGCCACCTGGTGCCCTGGACCAGCCCCAATGGCACCCCGATGAGCCTGGCCGTCGCCGCGCCGCTCGCCCCGTGGACGGACCTGGCCTACTCGCTGACGCCGAACGGCCGTGTACTGGACTACCTGCGCGACAACTCGTACGACCCGAATCACTTCGGGGTGATGAAGCCGTCGATCGTGAACGGCCTGTATTTCGCCGGTGATCTGGTGGGGCGCTTCGCGCCCCCGGGAGAGGTGCCCTCGGCCGACCTGACCGGTTGGCTGGCCCTGATGGATCAGGGCGAGCCCTACCAGAGCAACATCGCCGCCACCGACCTGCTCGGTCAGATCACCAGCTACCACTCCTCCTACTACATCAACCACAGCGAGGCGCCGGCGCCGATCCTGATCAGCCAGGGCTTCACCGACGACATCTTCCCCGTCGACGAGGCCCTGCGCTTCTACAACCGCACGATCGCCGAATACCCGAATGCCGATCTCGGCATGATCTTCGGCGACTTCGGGCACCAGCGCGCACAGAACAAGGGCGCCGACCTGGCGCCGGTAAGCGCGCTGCAGGATGAGTGGATCAACTACTACCTCACGGGAACCGGCTCCAAGCCGGCCAACGACGTGGTCGCCCGCACCGAGGTCTGCCCCAACAGCGCCCCCTCCGGCGGTCCCTACACCGCCGCCGACTGGGCGTCTCTCGCGCCGGGCGAGATCACGGTCGAGGGCGGACCGGCGGACCAGACGATCGCCCCGGACGGCTGCACCGGGGCCGCGGCTGACGCCTTTGCGGTCCTGGGCGACGGCGCCTGCGCATCCGCGCCAGGTGACGTGGAGCCCGGAACCGCCGACTACGAATCCAGCCCGGCCCCCGCCGGCGGCTTCACCTTGCTGGGCTCGCCGACCGTGGTCGCCGATTTCGAGGGCTCCGGCCGCGACTCGGAGATCGCCGCCCGCCTGGTGGACGTGGCGCCGAACGGCACCAAGCAACTTGTCGCCCGCCAGCTCTACAGGCCCGACGCAACCGGCTATCAGGTCTTCCAGCTGCATCCCGGCGCCTGGACGTTTGCGCCGGGCCACGTCGCCCGGCTCGAGCTGCTGCCGAACGATGGGAGCACCCCCGCGTCACCCGGCAACCTGTCCGACTACGGCCGGCCCTCCAACCGTCAGCTGCCGATCAAGGTTCACGACCTCGTGCTGAGGCTGCCGGTGATCGAGAGCCCGGGAGCGCTCGGCGGCCTGGTCAAGAAGCCGGCGCCGAAGATCCTGCCGGACGACCGCGGCCCGGTCGAGCTGGCCCCCGGATACAGCGACTCCGAGACGATGTCGCAGTGGGTCGCGAGCCGGCCCACCCCGCCGCCGCCGCCGGTCCAGCAGCAGCCCCCCGCCAAGAACAAGCCCAAGTGCAAGAAGAAGAAGGCGCACAAAAAGCACGCCGCGACGGCCAAGAAGCACAACAAGCACAAGAAGCACAAGAAGAGCTGCAAGAAGAAGAAGCACAAGAAGCACAAGAAGCGGAAGTAGCCGCCGGGAACTAGTCTCCGGCCGATGGCGACCGCCACCGCCACGGCCATCCGCGGGACCGCGCGACTCGGCCGCCGCACCAAGGAGCTCGTCAAGCGCCTCGGGCCGGGAGACATTGCGGTGATCGACCACCGCAACCTCGATCGCATCGCGGCCGAGGAGCTGGTCGCCTGCGGCGTCCGAGCGACCGTGAATGCGGCGCCCTCCTCGGACGGGTCCTACCCCAACACCGGGCCCCTCGCCCTCGTTCGCGCCGGCGTGCCGCTGGTCGACGCCGGCCCGGAGCTCTTCGAGCTGATCTCCGACGGTGACCGGCTCGAGGTGGAGGGCGGCCGGATCTCGTCGGCCGGCGTGCCGGTCGCGGAGGGACGGGAGCTCCGCGCCGAGGAGCTCGCCCGCGACCTCGCGACGCAGCGGGCGCGGATCGACCGTGCGCTCCATGACTTCACCGAGAACACGATGGCCCACCTGCGCGAGGAGGGCGGGCTGCTCTCGGGAGCGATCGACCTGCCGGAGACTCGCACCCGCTTCCGCGACCGCCACGTGCTGATCGTCGTCCGGGGGACCGACCACGTCCGTGACCTGCGCGCGCTCCGCGCCTACATCGAGGACGTCCACCCGATCCTGGTCGGGGTCGACGGCGGGGCGGACGCGATCGTTCGCGAGGGCCTGCGACCCGACGTGGTCCTCGGCGACATGGACTCGGCGGGCGAGGCCGCGCTGCGGAGCGGCGCCGAGCTGATCGTCCATGCCTATCCGGACGGCGAGGCCCCCGGGGCCGAGCGCCTCCGCCGGCTCGCGCTCCCTCACACCGTTGTGCCCTCGGCGGGCACCAGCCAGGACGTGGCGATGCTGCTCGCCTACGAGAAGGGCGCCTCGCTGATCGTCAGCGTCGGCGCGCACTTCAACCTGGTCGAGTTCCTCGGGCGCCGGCGTGGCGGGATGTCGTCCACCTTCCTCACCCGGCTGCGCATCGGCGAGACGCTGGTCGACGCCAAGGGCGTGAGCCACCTCTACCCGCCGCGCTGATGCGGCGGGAGAACTACCGGGGCCGGAAGGTCCTCTTCCCGCTCGGCGTGGTCCTGCTCGCCACCGCCGGGTTCGCGCTGATGGCGGGGCTGGACCGCTGGCTGGT
>DATBHQ010000120.1:0-16380 GCA_036557385.1 Solirubrobacterales bacterium
TCATCATCGGCGGGCTCAAGTGCGGGACGACGAGCATCCACCACTATCTGGGCCTACATCCCGAGATCAACATGTCGAAGCCCAAGGAGCTCAACTTCTTCGTCTCCGAGCTCAATTGGGACCTGGGACTCGACTGGTACCGCGGGCGCTTCGACGGGCGCTTCCGCGTGCGGGGCGAGTCCTCGCCCCACTACACGAACATGCCCTACTTCCAGGGGGTCCCCGAGCGGATCAGGCAGCACGTCCCCGACGCGAAGCTGATCTACATGGTTCGTGATCCGATCTCGCGGATCCTCTCCCACTGGCGCCACGCCGTCGGTGCTGGCTACGAGACGAGGCCGATGGAGGAGGCGCTGGCGCGCCCGGATCAGACCTACGTGACCCGCTCGCGCTACTGGATGCAGCTCGGGCCCTACCTCGAGCACTTCGATCGCTCGCAGATCGAGGTGATCACCCAGGAGGAGCTCCAGTCGGATCGCGAGGGAACGATGCGCAAGGCCTTCGGCTTCGCCGGAGTCGACGAGAGCTTCCACTCCGAGCAGTTCTCGCGCGAATGGGAGAAGTCGACCGCCAAGGAGTCCGATCGCTACCAATTCATGGAGAGGCTGATCAAGCTCCCCGGCTTCCGCTCCTTCGACCGGAACTTCGACCGCTTCCCGGAGCGGCTTCGCTGGCTGGTCGAGAAGGTCGTGCACGACCCGGACGCTCCCTCGGCGCCCAAGCCCGAGCTGCCGGATGCGATCCGCGACGCGCTGATCCCGCAGTTCACGGACGACGTCGCGGCGCTCCAGGAATTCGCCGGCCGCGAGTTCGCCGGCTGGAAGCAATACTGAGCCGCGTGATCATCTCGGTCGCGGCCGACGAGCGTGTGGGCGTCGCCGAAGCGGTGCTCGAGGAGCTTCGCAAGCGCGGTCACGAGCCGATCCCGCACGGCGCCCTGGCCGAGGGCGAGCGCGACGACTGGGCCTGGGCGAGCGAGTCGGCGGCGCGCGACGTCGCGGAGGGCCGCGCGGAGCAGGCGATCGTCTGCTGCTGGACGGGCACGGGCGCGTCGATCGCCGCGAACAAGGTGGACGGCGTTCGCGCGGCGCTCTGCCTCGACGCGCAGACCGCCGACGGGGCGCGCCGGTGGAACGACGCCAACGCGCTCGCGCTCAGCCTCCGGGCTACCTCCGAGGCCGAGCTCGCCGAGATCCTCGACGCCTGGTTCGGCGGCGAGGCGAGCGCCGACGCCGAGGATGCGGCGAACGTGGAGCACATCGCCGAGATCGAGGACGGGGAGTGAGCTCCCGAATCCCCGGCGAGACCCATCCGGTCCGCCGGCTGCTCCCCGACGGCGCGGAAACGACGATCGCGGAGCAGCTCGCGGGCCTGGAGCTGGGGCCTCTCGCCCTTGACGAGCGGCCCTACCTCATCCTCAACTTCGCCACCACCCTCGACGGTCGCGCGGCGATCAACGGCCGCTCCGGCCCGATCGGGAGCGCCACGGACACCGAGATGCTGCAGCGCCTTCGCACCAGGGTGGACGCCGTGATGATCGGCGCCGGGACGATGCGCGCCGAGCGCTACGGGCGGATGGTCTCCGACCCGAACTTCCGCGCCTATCGCGAACGGACCGGCCTCGCCCACGACCCGCTCGCCGTGATCGTCTCAAACCGGCTCGAGCTGCCCTGGGACGCGAAGCTGTTCACGGACGGCGGCGGGCGCGTCGTCGTCTTCACCGCGTCCGAGGACGAGCCACCCGAGACGAAGACGCCGGTGAAGCTCATCCGCCATCCCGAGGGCGTCGAGCTCGACCGTGCCCTCGAGTGGCTTCGCACCGAGCGGGGCATCCGTTCGGTGCTCTGCGAGGGCGGGCCGACGCTCCACGGGCGCCTCCGCGAGGGCGGCCTCGCCGACGAGCTCTTCCTCACGATCGCCCCGAAGATCGCGGGCGGCGAGGGACCGCGCGTCCTCGAGGGCGCCCTCGCCGACGTCGACGAGGTCGAGCTCGCCTGGCTGCTCGAGTCGGAAAGCGAGCTCTTCGCCCGGTACCGCGGGATGGCGTAGGTTTCAGCCGTGGACTTCAAGCCCTCCGCCGAGGTCGAGTCCCTGCTGGAGCGCATCCGGGCGTTCATGGACGAGCACGTCTACCCGGTCGAGGCCGCGGCGATCAGGGCGATCGACGAGGAGGTCAGGCCGGGCGTGCCCTATCCGGAGATCCTCGTCGAGATCCGGGCGACTGCCAAGGAGCAGGGCCTCTGGAACCTCTTCCTCCCGGACAGCGAGTACGGCGCCGGCCTCTCCAACTGGGAGTACGGGATCCTCTGCGAGCAGATGGGGCGCAGCCCGATCATCGCGTCCATGGCCTTCAACTGCTCGGCCCCGGACACCGGCAACATGGAGATCCTGGTCGACCACGGGACCGACGAGCAGAAGCAGCGCTTCCTCCAGCCGCTGCTGGACGGCGAGATCCGCAGCTGCTTCTCGATGACGGAGCCGGAGGTCTCGGGCTCCGACCCGACCACGCTCCAGACCCGCGCCGAGCTCGAGGACGGCGAGTGGGTGATCAACGGCCACAAGTGGTTCACCTCAGGGGCGAACGGCGCCGACTTCGCGATCGCGATGGTCGTCACCGACCCCGACGCTCCCCCCTACACGCGCGCGAGCATGATCCTCGTGCCGCTCGACAACCCGGGCTTCGAGCTGGTCCGCAACGTCTCGGTGATGGGACACGACGAGGGCCCCGGCCACTGTGAGGTCCGCTACACCGACTGCCGCGTGCCCGAGTCGAACCTGCTCGGCGAGCGCGGGGGTGGCTTCGTGATCGCCCAGGACAGGCTCGGGCCGGGGCGCATCCACCACTGCATGCGGGCGATCGGAACGGCCGAGCGCGCCATCGAGATGATGTGCGAGCGCGCCAACTCCCGGGAGAGCTTCGGCGGGCCGCTGGCCGACAAGCAGTTCGTGCAGGACTTCATCGCGACATCGCGGATGGAGGTGGACCAGGCCCGCCTCCTGACGCTCTACGCGGCCTGGCAGATGGACACGGAGGGCAAACGCCGCGCGCGCCAGGCCATCTCGATGATCAAGGTGGTCGCGGCCAACGTTGTCATGGACGTGCTCGATCGCGCGATCCAGGTGCATGGCTCGCTCGGCATGTCCGACGACACGCCGCTGGCGGGGATGTGGCGCTTCTCGCGCATGCTCCGGGTGGCGGACGGCCCCGACGAGGTCCACAAGATGGTGATCGCGCGGCGGGAGCTGAACCGTGCGGCGAAGAAGGCCGAGGCTCGCGCAGAGGAACCCGAGAAGGCGCCGGCCTAGCGATCCCCCGCCCGCTGATCCGCGAGGACGGCGAGCTCGGTCAGGCGCACGTTGACCTGGTGATCCCGCGGCCGTCGGGGGCGGGTCGCGTCCTTCGCCACGGCATCCAGGTCGATCTCGGGCGGGCTCGCGTCGGGTAGCTCGCTCGCGGATGCGGGGCGCTTCTTGCGCGTGTCGAAGATGCTCCGGAACCCCATCCGCTTCCAGCCCGCCTCCTCCTCCTGGACGAGATCCCAATAGGTCTCGTAGCCGGCCTTGTTCCACCAGCCCTCCCGCATGCTCTTCCACTGCTCGATCAGCGGGCGCATCCCCTCGTCGAACCCCTCCAGCTTCTCATCGGGGGCCGTGGCGGGGGGATAGCCATCGCTATCAGTGCCGCTATCGGCAGCATTGTCGGCAGCGCTATCGGGCTGATAGCCATCGCTATCACTCCCGGGGACCCCGTCGCCGCGGGCTTCGCGGGTTTCGCCGTCTTCCGCCATGACCATCGCCCCGAGCTCTACCTCCGGAAGAGTGCCGCGGGTGAGTCAAATGGAGCGGTTCGGTGACGAGAGCGCCACCGGATTCGAACCTAGTCCGCGGTTTCGGCGAGCCGCCCGATGATCGTGGTGGCGCGGGCGAGCACCTTCTGATCCTCCGGCGGCAGCTCCTCGATCGCCGAGACGAGCCACCCGACCCGGCGGCGGCGATCGTCCTCGAGGGTCTCGTACCCCGCGGCCGTCAGGTCGACCAGCGCGCGCCGGCGGTCATCCGGGTCGGGCCGCCGCTCGACGAGGCCCTGGGACTCGAGCTCGTTCACGGTCTGGGCCATCGACTGGGGGCGGACCCGCTCCGCGGAGGCGAGGTCGCTGACGCTGACAGGGCCCTCGCGGTCGAGGCGCCCGAGCACCGCGCCGTGGTGAAGGGGGAAGCGATGCTCCGCGCGAAGCCGGCGGAAGAGCTGACCCAGCACGACGCGCAGCTCGCTCGCGGTCGCCGCGATGTCCGTCGTCGACTTGATCGCCATTGAGCCGAATATAGCGCCGGAATGGGCAGGTAACTTGTGCAGGTTGCCTGTACAGTGGACGTCGGTGCAGCAGGACCGCTACAAGTGGATCGCGCTCTCAAACTGCACGCTCGGGGTCCTGCTGGCGACGCTCGACGCGTCGATCACCCTGATCGCGATGCCGGACATCTTCCGCGGCATCCACCTCGATCCCCTGGTCCCCTCGAACAGCTTCTACCTGCTGTGGATGATCCTCGGGTACCTGGTGGTCACCAGCGTCCTGATCGTCAGCCTCGGGCGGCTCGGCGACATGTACGGGCGCGTCCGGATCTTCAACCTCGGCTTCCTGATCTACACGGTCGCCTCGCTGCTGCTGACGATCGACTGGATGACGGGGCAGGCGGGGGCGCTCTATCTGGTGCTCCTGCGCCTCGTCCAGGGCATCGGCGGCGCCTGCCTGCTCGCCAACGCCGCGGCGATCATCACCGACGCCTTCCCCCACAACCAGCGCGGGATGGCGCTCGGGATCAACAACATCGTCGGGGTGAGCGGGATGTTCGTCGGCCTCGTCCTGGGCGGCGTCCTGGCGCCGATCGACTGGCGGCTGGTCTTCCTGATCTCGGTGCCCGTCGGGCTCTTCGGCACGGTCTGGGCGTACCTCAAGCTCGAGGAGCGCAGCGAGCCGAAGCGGGCCTCGATCGACTGGTGGGGCAACCTCACCTTCGCCCTCGGCCTGGTGCTGGCGATGGTCTCCGTCACCTACGGGATCCGGCCGTACGGCGGCTCGCCGACCGGCTGGGAGAGCCCGCGCGTCCTCATCCTGCTCGCCTGCTCACTCGCCTCGCTGATCGCGTTCGTGCTGGTCGAGCGCCGCGCCAGGGACCCGATGTTCCGCCTCCCCCTCTTCCGCATCCGGGCCTTCAGCTTCGGCACGCTCTCGACCTTCCTCTCCGCCGTCGCCCGAGGCGGCCTGATGTTCATGCTGATCATCTGGCTGCAGGGGATCTGGCTGCCCCTGCACGGCTACGACTTCACCGAGACTCCGCTCTGGGCCGGCATCTACATGCTGCCCCTGACCATCGGCATGCTGATCGCCGGACCGACCTCGGGCTACCTGTCCGACCGGTTCGGTGCCCGCCCCTTCGCCACCGGCGGGATGCTGCTCGCGGCGCTCAGCTTCGGGCTGCTGATGACCCTGCCGATCGACTTCGCCTATCCGGAGTTCGCGGCCTTCCTGCTGCTCACCGGGATCGCGATGGGGTTGTTCGCCTCGCCGAACCGTGCGGCCGTCATGAACAGCCTCCCGCGCGGCGATCGCGGCGTCGGCGGCGGGATGAACCAGACCTTCCAGAACTCGGCTCAGGTCATCTCGATCGGGATCTTCTTCACCCTGCTGATCGTCGGGCTCTCATCGACACTGACCTCGACGCTGAGCAGCGGCCTGCAGGCACACGGCGTCTCGGCCGCGGCCGCGCACCACGCGGCGGGCGTGCCGCCGATCTCCGTCCTGTTCGCCGCCTTCCTCGGCTACAACCCGATCCAGCACCTGGTCGGCCCCCACGCTCTCGCCTCGCTTTCCCCCGACCAGCAGGCTGCCCTCACCGGCCACTCCTTCTTCCCGCACCTGATCGCCGGCCCGTTCAGCGACGGCCTCACGGCGGCCTTCAGCTTCGCGATCGTCGCGTGCCTGGTCGCCGCCGGCGCCTCGCTGCTCCGCGGCGGGCGATACCACCACGCCGAGGAGCCGGAGGCGCGCCCCCAAATCCCGAGACTGGAGGAACAGCATGCGCGTTGAGTGGCACGGCCAGTCCGCCTTCACCCTGACGGCGGACGGCACCAAGGTGTTCGTCGACCCCTTCGGCGACATGTCCGGCCTGGCCCGGGACCGGGACATGAAGTTCGACTACCCGCCGATCCAGGCCGACGGAGTGGACCTGCTCCTCATCACCCACGAGCACGTCGACCACAACGGCGTTGAGGGCATCGCCGGAGACCCGGCAATCCTGCGCTCGACCGCCGGCACCCTTGACTCCCCGGTCGGCGACGTGGTCGCGATCGCCTCAGAGCACGACGACACGGCGGGAACCAGCCGCGGGCCCAACACGATCTTCGTCTTCGAGCTCGACGGAGTCCGCGTCGGCCACTTCGGGGACTTCGGTCAGTCCGAGCTGCGGCAGGAGCAGGCCGCAGCCCTGGAGGGCGCCGAGCTGCTCTTTCTGCCGGTCGGCGGAGGACCCACCATCGGCGCCGAGGGAGCGGCCGCGATCGTCGAGCGGCTCAAGCCGCGCTGGGTGGTCCCGATGCACTACCGCACGCCGCAGATCAGCTTCCTCGACACCGAGGAGGAGTTCGTCGGACTCATGCCGCGGCTCGAGAGGGTGTCGGACAGCGCGTTCGACACCGCCGATCTGCCCGAGGGAGACGGAACGCTCGCCGTCGTCCCCGCCGCACCCCTGGCCTAGAGCTAGGGCAGCCGCTCGGTGGCGTCCTTGGCCGCGTCCGCCAGGCGCTCGACCATCTTGGCGAACTCCTGGAAGCCCTCGTCGGTCTTGCCGTACTGGCCCTCCGCGTAGCGCGCGTAGACGCCTTCCAGGATGATCGCCAGCTTCCAGTAGCCGAGCGCTACGAAGAAGTCGATCTGGCCGAGGTCGCGGCCCGAGCGCTCCGCGTAGCGCCGCCGCACGTCCTCGCGCGTGGGGAAGCCGTCCGCGATGGTCGCCGGGGCGAAGAGCGGCATGAAGTCGTCGCCGGCCTCCGACCAGTAGACGAGCAGCATCCCCACGTCCGCGAGCGGGTCGCCCAGCGTGCAGAGCTCCCAGTCGACCACGGCGGCGACCTCGCCCTGGGGAGAGAGGATCATGTTGTCGAGCCGATAGTCGCCGTGGACGATCGTCGCCGGCCCCTGCTCCGGGATCCGGGCCTCGAGGCGCCGGTGGACCTCGTCGACCGCCGGCAGCTCGCGGGTCTTCGACTTCTCCCACTGGCCCTGCCAGCGGTGTAGCTGCCGCTCGACATAGGCCTCCCTCTTGCCGAGGCTGCCGAGTCCGACCTTGTCAGGATCAACGTCGTGGATCGCTACGAGGGTGTCGACCACGCGCTCGCCGATCGCCCGGCGCTCGGCCTCGCCGAAGCCCTCCGCCTCCTCGGCGGAGCGCAGGATCGGCCCGTCCACGAAGCCCATCACGTAGAAGGGCGCGCCGTTCACCGCCTCGTCCTCGCAGAGCCCGGCGACCGGTGGCACCGGGACCGGGGTCTCCTGGAGGGCGGCGATCACCCGGTGCTCGCGGCCCATGTCGTGCGCGGACCCCAGGCGCTTGCCGAGCGGCGGGCGGCGGAGCGCCCAGGCGCGCCCGGCTGAGTCGGTGACGCCGAAGGTCAGATTCGAGCGGCCGCCCGAGATGCGCTCGAAGCGCAGCGGCGGCTCGGCATCGGGGACGTTCGCCCGGAACCAGCCCTCGACGCCGGCGCGGTCAATCCCTTCTGGAATCTCCTGGGTAGCCTCCTGCACCATGTCAACGGGAGCATATGCGGCTGTCCTCTTCGATTTCGGCGGGGTGCTGACGACCGGCGTCTGGGACACGTTCGCTGACTTCTGCCGGAAGGAGGGCCTCGAGCCGGAGACGATCAAGAACCTCTTCCGCACCGATCCGGAGGCGATCCGCGAGCTGCGTCAGCTCGAGATGGGCGAGATCAGCGAGACGGAGTTCGAGCAGGCGTTCGGGCGCCGCCTGGGGCTCAAGGACCCCACCCACCTGATCGACAGCATGTTCGCGGGGATGAGGCCCGACGAGCCCATGGTCGCCGCGGTCAGGGAGCTGCGCTCCGCGGGCCTCCTAACCGGGCTGATCACGAATTCCTGGAGCACCTCGCACTACGACCGGGACCTGCTCGAGGAGCTCTTCGACACAGCCGTGATCTCGGCCGAGGTCCACATGCACAAGCCTCAGCCCGAGATCTACCGGCTGGCGGCCGAGCGCCTCGAAGTGGAGCCGGAGCGATGCATCTTCGTCGACGACCTGCGGGAGAATTGCGAGGGCGCGGAGGCCGTCGGCATGAGGGCGGTGCGCCACCGAAGCGCCACCGAGACGATCCGGGAGCTCGCCGAGCTCACCGGCATCTCGCTCGCCGCGGCCTAGTTGCCGAGCAGGCCGTTGAGGGTCTTGTTGACGCCGTCGACGAGGTTGTTGACGGTGCCGTTGATCGTGTCGGTCGCGCCGCCGGTGGCGCCACCGCCGGGCAGCTGCACGCTCGGAAGCTGGGGAGCGTTGATCGTCGGGGCCTGACCGGTGGACGAGCCGCCGCCGGAGCCGCCGGAGCCGCCCGAGCCGGTGTTCGTGCCCGTTCCGGCGCCACCGCCGCCGCCGCCACCGGTGTCGATGCCGGAGCCCGCTCCTCCACCGCCGCCGGTCGAGCCGCCACCGCCGCCGCCGGTTCCGCCGCCGCCGGTCGAGCCGCCGCCGCCCGAGACCGTGGTAGGAGTGCTGGAGCGGCTGGCGAGCGCGACGACCGCGTGGTTCAGGTTCGCGTTGGGCTGGTTGGCGGGCGCCGAGGCAGGCACGGCGCTCGGCCCGCTGGCAACCGCTGAGAGCCCGCCGGCGACCCCCGAGAAGCTGGCCCCGAAGCCGATCAGAGCGGCAACCGCCACCGGAACGGCCAGGAGAGCCGCTCCCGCGAGACCGCGCGCCACGATCCGCCGGCGCCACCAAGCAAGCAATCCTTTACCCATAGGGATCCGCGCCGCGTAGTGTACGGACTTCAAAGGGGCTCCGCAAAAGTAATGAGAGTCAATCCATCTCTGACGTCGCGTTTGCGCATCGGCTTTCTGGTGCTGTTCGCTTTACTGCTGCTCGTCTCCTTGCTGGGCGTTGGGCGACTGTTCCAGGTCCGGGTCAACTACGAGGACGACATCACGAACTCCTTCTCGCTCCAGCTGGAGAGCGAGCGGCTCCGCTCGGCCTTCATCCTCGAGCAGGCGGCGGTCCGCCCGCCCACCGGACAGCGGCTGCCCAGCCAGGCCGAGCTCAGCCGGGCGGCGGCCAACTTCGGGGCCGCTGTGGATCGCGCGCAGGACCTGACCGGAGACGACGCGGGGCTCTCCTCGGATCTCTCCCAGCTGGTCGCCGCCGAGAGCGCCTGGCGGCAATCCGTGGCCCAGCCCCTGGTCCAGGGGAAGCTCCCGAAGCCCGGGGTCGAGCGGCGATTGACGCGTGCGGTGACCACCAGCGGCGATCGGCTCGCCGGCGCGGCGACGGATGCTCGTGAGTCCTCGCGCGACGACGCCAGGACCGACACGCGCAACACGACCCTGCTGGTGGCGGCCGGCCTCGCCGGCGCGCTGCTCGCCGCGCTCATCCTCTTCTCGGGCCTGATCAACTCCATGCGGGCGCCGCTCGGGAGGCTCGTCGAGGGTGCCCGGCGGCTCGCGGGCGGGGACCTGAGGACCCGGGTCCAGGTGGGCGGTCCCGTCGAGATCGCGACCCTCGGCCGGGCGTTCAACGAGATGGCCAACGCCCTCGAGCGAGATGCCCGGGAGCGCGACCGGGTCGAGCGGATGAAGGACGACTTCGTGCTCACCGTCTCGCATGAGCTGCGCACCCCCGTGACCGTGGTCAAGGGCTTTGCGGAGATGCTGACCGCGCAGCGTCAGAGCCTCAACGCCCGCCAATACGAGGCGGCGGAGGTGATCGCGGAGAGCTCGGCGCAGCTCCAGAAGATGATCAACGACCTGCTCGACCTCGCTCGCAGCGACGCCGGCAAGCTCCGGATCGAGCCAAAGCCCACACCGGTGCGCGAGCTGGCCCAGCGGGTCGGCCGCCAGATGCGTCCCCACTTCGAGGAGAAGGACCAGAGCTTCGACGTCACGGTCGAGCGGGATCTGCCCGAGGTCGAGGCTGACGCCGACCGCATCATTCAGGTGCTCGCCAACCTGCTCACCAACGCCAACAAGTACGCGCCGGAGGGCGCCGAGGTCAGGCTCGCTGCGACGCGAGTGGGCGACGAGGTCGAGTTCGCGGTCTCGGACAACGGGCCGGGGCTGAGCGAGGAGGAGCTCGACCACGTCTTCGACCGATTCTGGAGGGCGCAGAGCGGCGAGACCCAGGAGGTGGGCGGAACCGGGCTCGGCCTCGCCATCGCGAAATCGCTTGTCGACCTTCACGGCGGGGCGATCTCCGCCACCTCCACTCAGGGCGAGGGCGCTACCTTTCGCTTCGTGCTGCCGATCGCCAAGGACGGACGAGCGTCGCGGACGGAAACCGCGAGCAGGACGACGGCGGGAGCGGCGAGTTGACTCGCCTGCTCGTCGCCGACGACTCAGAGACGGTTCTGCTGATGCTCCAGCGCCGCCTGGAGATGGAGGGCTACGAGGTGATCACCGCGACCGATGGCGTCGAGGCCCTCGAGCGCCTCGAGGAGGCCGCGTCGAATGAGCCCGACGTGATCCTGCTGGACGCGATGATGCCCAACAAGTCCGGAACCGAGGTCCTGGAGGAGATCCGGGAAGCCGGATCGAGGATCCCGGTCCTGATGATCTCCGCGCACCTCGACGCGCAGGAACCGGACCGGATGCGCCGGCTCGGGGCCACGGCCGTCGTCCCGAAGCCGTTCGAGTGGGATGACCTGATCGGGATGATCGAGGAGCTCGCCGGGAACGACGGCGACTCCGGCACGGACTAGCTCCGGGCGATCTCCATCCGGATCTGCTTGCCCTTCAGCTTCGTCCCGTCGAGGTACTCGACCGTGCGCTCCGCCTGATCCGCGGCGACCTCGACGAACGAGAAGCGGTCCAGCACCCTGATGGAGCGGATCGCCTCCTCCGGCACGACGGCGCCCTCGGTGAGCGCCCAGTTGAGGTCCTCCTCGGTGATCCCCCCGCGTCGGCCGCGATTCACGAACAACTTGACGCTGCCGTTCTTCGTGCTGGGCGGGGGGCCCTCGCGGTGACGTGGAGTCGGCGCGTGCTCCAGCCGCTCCTCGGGCGGCTCCCACTCGCCGATGTGGGCCTTCACCACCCGCTCGATCTCCTGCAGCTCGCCCTTCTGCTTGGAGGTGGCGAAGGTGATCGCCCTCCCGGTCCGGCCGACCCGCCCCGTGCGCCCGATTCGATGGACGTAGATCTCCGGGTTGTTCGGCATGTCGTAGTTGATGACGTGGGTGACGTGCTCGATGTCTAGCCCGCGAGCGGCGATGTCCGTGGCGACCAGGAGCGGCGTCTTGTGCTCCTTGAACGAGATCATCACGCCGTCGCGCTGGCCCTGGCTGAGGTCGCCGTGGAGGGCCTTCACCCGCAGGCCCTTGTCAGCCAGCTGCTTGTCGAGACGTGCCGCTCCGATCTTGGTGCGGACGAAGATGATCGCCTGCTCGGGCTCCTCCGCCTTCAGCACCTCGGCGAGGCGCTCGAGCTTCTTGCGAGGCTCGACCATCACGTAGGCCTGCTCGACCGAGTCGACAGTGAGCTTCTTGGGCGTCACGCGGATCGTGACCGGGTCGTACATGTACTGCTCGGCGAGCTTCGCGACGGGGCCGGGCATGGTCGCCGAGAAGAGCAGGGTCTGGCGCCCGCTCGGGCACATCCGCAGGATCCGCTCGACGTCCTCGATGAAGCCCAGGTCGAGCATCTCGTCGGCCTCATCGAGGACGACGTAGCGAGCGGCCGTGAGGACCAGCGACTTCCGGGAGATCAGGTCCATCATCCGGCCGACGGTTGCGACCACGATCTGGGCGGGGTGGCGCAGCCGTGACTGCTGCTCCCGGATCGGCGCTCCGCCGAAGACGGCGACCACGTTGACGCCCTCGAGATGCTCGGCGTACGCCCGCAGCGCCTGCGTGACCTGGATGCAGAGCTCCCGGGTGGGCGTCAGGACGATCGCCTGCGTCTCCTCGTTCTCCGGGTCGATGTACTCGAGCATCGGCAGGCCGAAGGCGGCGGTCTTGCCGCTGCCGGTCTGCGCCTGCCCGATCACGTCGTGCCCGTTGAGCAACTCCGGGATCGCCCGCGCCTGGATCGGGGTCGGCTCCACGTACCCCAGCTCGTCCAGCGTCCGCTGCAGGCCCTCCGACAGGCCAAGCTCGGAGAAGGAGGCCGCGGCCTCCTGCGTGGCGGATTCGTCGGTCATCAGGCTGAGGGGTCGAGGAGGAGCTTGCCGGTGGTGCTGCGCTCCTGGATGTCCTCGTGGGCCCTGGCCGCCTCGCTCAGCGGGTAGGTGTTGCCGATCACGACCTCGAGCTCGCCCGCTGCGACCGCCCCGAGCAGGTCTCCGATCATGGAGGCGATCAGGTCCTGGCGCCGCGCGACCAGGGCGACCAGCCAGAAGCCGAGCACGGACGTGGAGGTCTGGAGCAGGTAGTTGGTCTGCACCTCGTTGGGGTGCCGCGCCGCGTTCCCGAACACGACCATGCGGCCGAGCATGCCGAGCGCGCCCATCTCCCCCTCGAACCCCGTGCCCGACATGTGCAGGACGACGTCGACCTTCTCGCCGCCATTGGCCTCGAGGATCGCCTCCTTCAGGTCGTCGGCGCGGGAGTCGGCGGTCGCATCGGCGCCCAGCTTCTCGGCGTGCGCGCGCTTCTCCTCGCTCGAAGCGAGGCCGATCACCCTGGCGCCGGCGCGCTTGGCCAGCTGCACCGCAAGCGAGCCGGTGCCGCCGGCGGCCGCCTCGACGACCACCGTCTCGCCCTTCTCAACGTGCGCGCAGTAATGGAGCAGGGCGTGGGCGGTGAGGCCCTGGAGAAGCAGCCCCGCCGCCTGCTCATCGGCGACCTCGTCTGGCAGCGGCACCAGGAAGGCCTCGGGCACGAGCGCCTTCTGGGCGTAGCCGCCGGTGCTGATCAGGGCGGCGACCCTCCGTCCGTCCGCGGTCTTGCCGGCGATCTCCGCGCCGGGCACGAGCGGCAGCTCCTGCTCGGCGAGGTAGTCGTTGCGGATCGCGTGGGTGTCCGCCCAGTTGACGCCGGAGCGGGTGACGTCCACCACGACCATGCCGTCGGAGGCCTCCGGGTCCGGCAGATCGACCAGCTTGAGGTTCTCTGGCCCGCCGAACTCCTCGATCTGAATAGCCTTCACCCCGCAAGCGTATGTCACTGACCGTCGTCGGCAGCATCGCGTTCGATTCCGTGCGCACCCCGTTCGGGGAGCGCGACCGGATGCTGGGCGGGTCGGCCGTCCATTTCTCACTTGCGGCGAGCTTCTTCACCGACGTGCGCGTCGTCGGTCCGGTCGGGGATGACTTCGGAGGGGACGAGCTGAAGGTCCTGGAGGACCGCGGCGTGTTCACCGACGACATCGAGCGGGTGGAGGGCGGCGAGACCTTCTTCTGGCGCGGCCACTACGAGTTCGACATGAACGTCGCGCATACAGACGACACGCAGCTCAACGTGTTCGCCGAGTTCGATCCGAAGCTCTCGGAGAGCTCGCGGAACGCCGAGATGCTCTTCCTCGGGAACATCCAGCCCGACCTGCAGCTGCGGGTGCGTGGCTCGTGCCAGGCGGAGTTCGCCGCGCTCGATTCGATGAACCTCTGGCTCGAGACCGAGCTCGATGCGGTGAAGGCCGTGATCGCCGAGGTCGACTGCCTGCTCCTCAACGACGCCGAGATCCGGATGCTGACGGGCGAGCCCAACCTCGCTCGCGCCGCCCGGGCGGCCATGGACCTCGGCCCACAGGTGGTGGTGGCGAAGCGCGGCGAGTACGGGGCGGCCCTCTTCGCCGGCGACGAGTTCTTCGCGATCCCCGGCTACCTGCTCGAGGACGTCCGCGACCCCACCGGCGCCGGCGACAGCTTCGCGGGAGGCTTCCTCGGCTACCTCGACAGCCGCCGCGCGGGTGGAGACTCGGTGCTCGACCCCGCGATCCTGCGCCAGGCGATGGCCTACGGCTCCGTGCTCGCCTCCTTCAACGTCGAGGACTTCGGCACCGAGCGCGTGCAGAGGCTCACCAGGGAGGAGATCGAGGAGCGGTTGCGGGACTTCCAGCGCATCACCCGCTTCGAGGTCGAGTCCAGCCCGGCCCCGTAGCTCCAGGATCAGCGCCCGAGCCGGGCCTCGTCCAGGTCCAGATCGGCCTGCACGCGTCGGAACAGGTCCTGCTTGATCCGGCCCTCGTTGCGCAGCTCGAGCAGGGCGACCCGCTCCCGGCTGATCAGGTCCTCGCGCAGGCGCCGGTAGCCGACGAGCGGATCCTCGATCGGCACGCCGCCGTCCTCCCCCGAGAGGGCCGCGACGCAGCGCGCGAAACGCGCCTGGTAGATCTCGCGGAGCCGGTCGAGCACGTTCTCCGGGACGCCCGGATCCGTCCCCTCGATCTCCTCGAGGCGGTCGAGGGCCGCCTGCGCCGCGGCGAGACGGGCGACGGCCTCGTCCGGCGACCAGGCTTCGTGGGCGCCCAGGCCGAGCCGCCGCACCGCCCATGGCAGGGTCAGCCCCTGCCCGACCAGGGTGACGAAGATGACCGCGACGGTCAGGTAGATGATCAGGTCCCGCGAGCCGGCGGCTCCGGAGTCGAGGGTGAAGGGGAGCGCGAGGGCCGCGGCCAGCGACACCGCTCCACGCATGCCGCTCCAGCCGATCAGGAGGTTCTCCCGCCAGTCCTCGCCGGGCGACCAGCCGCGCGCCCCCTCGACGATCCGGCCGAGCGAGACCGGCAGGAACTGCCAGACGATCCTCACCGCGACCACCACGGCCGAGACGAGCAGCCCGTAGCCGACGATCTCGCCGACCGAGAACTGCTCGCCGACGCGTCGCAGCACCTCCGGGAACTGCAGCCCGACGAGCACGAACAGGACCGCGTTCAGGGCGAAGATCAGCACCCGCCAGAAGGCCTGGGCGTTGAGGCGGGTGTCGGCGTCGAAGATCTCATGCGAGCGCCATCCCGAGTAGAGGCCCGAGGTGACCGCCGCCAACACGCCTGAGGCCCCGATGCCGTCCGCGAACGCGAACGCCGCGTACGCCGTGATCACGGTGAGCACGATGGAAAGTGGCACGTCGTCGAGCCGCCGCAGCGCCCGCGCCGAGACCCACGCGAGCGCGAGGCCGATCGCAATGCCCCCGGCGACGCCGACGATCAGGTCGTCGACCACCGTGTCCGCGGTGAAGGCGCCGCTCACCACCGCCACGAGCGCGACCTTGTAGGAGACGAGGGCGACCGCGTCGTTCACCATGCTCTCTCCCTCCACCAGGGAGGCAACGCGATCGGACACGCCGACTCGCTCGAAGGTCGCGATCGCCGAGACCGGGTCAGTCGGTGCGACGATGGCGCCGAGCACGAAGGCCTCGGCCCAGTTGATCCCCGGGATGAAGGCCTGGGCCGCGACCGCCACCGCGACCATCGTCGCCAGCGACAGGCCGATCACCAGCCAGGTCAGCGGCAGCAGCTCGGAGCGCAGCTCCCGTGGAGAGGCCCAGTACCCGGCCGACTGGAGAATCGGCGGCAGGAAGACGAGGAAGACGACGTCGGGATCGAGCTCGAGCGAGGGCCCGCCCGGGATGAACCCGATGCCGAGACCGCCGAGCACGAGCACGATCGGGTACGGAATCGAGACGAGGTCGGCGAGGCGGACCAGGACGATCGCCGCGACCACGAGCGCGATCAGTGTCTCCGCGTCATTCACCCGGCGAGCATACGATCGACCGTCCGATGGCCGAACTGACGCCGCCACTCACCGCTGAGGACCACGTCGACGGGCCGGAGCGCGCCGAGCTCGAGCTCGTCATGTACGGGGACTTCCAGTGCCCCTACTGCACCGCGGCCTACCCGATCGTGCACCGGATTCGCGACCAGCTGGCCGGCCGGCTGCTGTTCGCCTTCCGGCACTTCCCGCTGCGGGACATCCACCCCGACGCCGAGCGCGCGGCCGAGGCGGCCGAGGCGGCGGCCGCCCAGGGGGCCTTCTGGCAGATGCATGACCGGATGTACGAGGCCGGCGGCGCGCTCTCGCGCGAGGATCTGATCCGCTACGCGCGCGAGCTCGGGCTGGATTCCGATCGAGTCGCCTCCGAGCTCGATTCCTCGGTGCACGCGCCGCGGGTGCAGCGGGACCTCGACAGCGGCCTCGCCAGCGGCGTTACGGGGACGCCCGGGTTCTTCATCGGCGGGC